>CBESNX010000019.1:0-13647 GCA_965531025.1 uncultured bacterium | reverse complement strand
CGCTATGATTCCTTGCGCCGACGTAGAACCTCTGGTTCCTCCAGGCTCGCGCATTCCTTGCGACAGCCTGCTCGAGCCACCGCACACGCAGTTCGCTGGGAGGGTGGGTCTCGAAGGACCGTTCCAGGACCTTCGACAGCGCCCCGGTTCAGAACAGCCTCTCCACGTAACGCGGCTCTCCATTGACCAATACGGCCTTGATCCCGGCGTTGCCGAAGCGGTCGACTGCGATAAGGATCGAGATCTCCGCCCCGGGCTCGGGGCGTTCGAGTTCGCGTCCCTCGCCCTCGGGAATGAAGTAGCTCTCGATTCCGTAACGGATGTCGATGCGGCTGCCCCTGGCCGAGCGGACCTCCCCCTTGAGCAAGACGTGGTCCGGAGGCACCGGCGGCGGCTCCCGCCGCACCGCGACGAACAGCCAATAAGGGGCCCCCTTGCGAAGTAACACGTACGCCTTGTCTCCGGGCGTGAAATCCTCCTCCGCGGACAGCCGGCTGATCGCATAGTTGAGTCGGACGTAATCGCCGCGAAACAGCGAGCGGGGATCGATCGGAGCCGTCTCCAGCGCGACCTCGGTGCCGGTCGCGAGGGTCCACTGTTTCGTGGCGATCATCGCCACGAGGACGAGGGTCTGAACGAGCACGACGACAGAGACTCCGATTATGCGTTTCATCGACGCTCTCCCCCGTGCTTTTCGTGTTCGACCCGGCGAAGGAGCTTCCGGCGCTGATGCTCCAGCAGATAGCCCCCGACAAACAGGATCACGCCGCCGCCCATGAAGAAGAACGAGCGGTCCATTAGGGTCCAGAACGTGTCGAAGTAAAGGGTCAAGACCCAGATGGCGAAGAAGAGGAAGGACAGGTTGACCTGCAACCCGTCATTGCTCCGGTATCCCGCGTAAATCAGCCAGACGACCCCGCCAAGAAAGAAGACGTTGGACAGTATGTAGGCGGCGGCCGGGTAGGTTTCGCCGCCGGGTCTGACCAAGTTGACGAGGAGGAGCAGAATGATCGCGGCCGAAAGCCCGTGTCCCCACCAAAGATACGGAAGCTGCCTCAAGCTCTCCGTTCGCCAGAGAAGCAAGGCGGCCAGCGCAACGACGGCGACCACGGCGGCGATCGTTCCGACGATCCAACCTTCGCCGGGGACTTGCGGTGCGCTCAGGCTCAATCCGAAACCGTGAACCATCCGCATGGAGAGGATGTAGAAACTCACAAGGCCTGCCAGAGCCCCCTGGCGTCGAACCGTGGGGGCGAAGACGAGAAGGCTCTCCGTCCGCTCCATGATCCCGCCAAGAAGGAACAGGCAAAGACTGGCGAGGAACACGATCTGGACGACGTAGAGGGCGTCTGCTTCGGTCTTAGCGGCGAGGTACCCCAGATTGGCCACGCCCCAAACCAGGAAAGCGAACACGGCGAGCGTCGCGGCGTGCTTCCAGGATCGTCTGTAGACCTGGGGCAGGAAGAGGATCCAGATGACGAGGAATGGCCAGTGAACCGTCAGGCGCTCCAGATCGGCCAGGTCGCCAAGCTCCAAGCCGCTCCAAAGGCCGGCGAGAACCAACCCGGCAACCCCCGCCAACTGCGTTGGCACCAGGTAGACAACCAGCAGCGCGCCGAGCGTCCAGAGCAGCACACCCGTCGGGAAGTGGGCCGCGATGTGGTAAGTTTGGGCGATCAGCATGATGTTTGCGCCGAAGAGGATGACCCCGAGCAACAACAGGGCATGCCCGAAGCCTTGCTCCGGGGTGCCTTCTCTCGCCAGGAACCAGCCGGCAGCGGCATAGGCCGACCACAGGCTGCCAAAGAGGACGATGAGCTTGGTGAGCTTGCTGATCTCGGCCCAATTGGCCGCGAAGAAGGTGATGACCCCGGCTCCGAACAGCAGAACGCCGAGAACCGCCAGGGCGACGGGCGCCCGACGCGCCCCGCCGACATGGGATGAGACCTGCTCGAGTATGAGCCGCTGATTTTCCGGCGTCACCCAGCCGTGCTCCACCCATCGGGGGAACTCCTTGCGCAGGCGGTTCGAGAAGAGCCGGTCCCACATCTCGTTAGGGCTGTCTCGTTGGCGCGTTACGTTGCGCTCGCCCCCTTGCGGCCAGCCACGTGGGAGGCGCCACCAATGGATGCCGCCTTTCCTGCCGGAGGACCGAACGACTGGAAGCATTCATGGTCAGACGTGGTGCCGCGTAGGGAAGCCTGCCGAGACCCCGACCAGCCCGAGGGCCGGGCCGTCACGATGGACCATCAAAAGTCCTGCGATCACTGCTGGCAATCTCATGGTCAACCTCCCCGCTCTTCTGGCCAGAACGATAGTTTAGCAGAATGTGACCCCACGGTCCGGCAATCCAAAGGGCTGCGGAGTTCCAATGGCGGCCCCATTGCGGCTGCTGCAAACGAGGACATGGCCCGTCGGCATGCTCGTTTGCGCCGGGGGCCCGGCGCGGCGTATCGTGTCCCTTTTAGTGTCCCTTTAACGACCGGCGACGCTTGCAACAGGCCGTTTCCGCGCCGCCGCCCATCACGACGCCCGCACACGCTGATCGAGCCGGCGATGCTGTGGCACGGCCGTTACGAGTAGGTCTTCCGCAAGGTCCTGGGCCAGCTTGCCGGTCTCATCGGTGACCATGGTGGGTCGGAAGTGCCCCTCGTACGAGGCCGCAACCCGAATCATCGGCGTGTACTGCGGGTCAAGGAACTCCGTGGTACCGAGGTACGTTTGCCGGGGCCGCCGAAGCGACGTCCGGACGGGCGAGGTGGCAAAAGTTTCCATGCAAATCAACGCCGCACTCAGCATGGCTGAATATAACTGAAAGGGGGTCAGGGTGCCTCGGTACCGTTGCATGAATTTCACGACCTGACGCATCACGCGAACCCGATATCCGCGCAAGCTCGGGAGATCCCTTACGAACCTCACGACCTCTTCAACCGGGTCGAGCGGGCGCATTGTGAGGGTCACGCCGTCGAGGTCGCGCAGCCGAATGTTGGGGAAGAAGAGGTCGTTCTCCAAACAGTCCCTGAAGTACGGCGTGCCAAGAAGGGGAATTGCCAGCGTGAAAAATGCGGGCATGGTGATCTCAGGCGTGTCCACGATGAACTCAATCTCGCGACGGAGGTCCGCGAGCCGGCGCGTGCTCGGATCGAGCATGATCCCGTAGGTGAACATGATGCCGGCTTCCAGACAATTGCGGATCATCTCGACCTGGGGAACGAGGGTGTTCTGTCGCTTGTTGTATGACAGCAGAGTTTCGGCGTCGAATGACTCTATACCGCTGAAGAGGCCTTGACAGCCAGCCTCGCGAACCAGCTCGAGGTTCTCGGTCTTGCGAAAGAAGTCTCCGGTGACGAGGGCGGCCCACCCCTTGATCTGGCGCTTGCGGCACATCTCTTTGAGCAGATCGAGTCGCGCTAGAAAAAACTCTCGATCGTTACCATAGAAATTGTTGTCTATGAAGACGATCTGTTTAGTCCCGACCGCGAGAATCTGTCGCCTGACATGATCGAGATCGTACTTCATGTAGTGTTTATTTTCCGCGGTCAGCGAGCAAAAGGTACAGCGAAAGTTACAGTTCCGGCTCGACTCCACATATCCCAGCATCCGTCGTCCTTGCAACAGGTCGAACCGCGGAAAGACTTCATCGGACACGTACGCCGCACCAAAGACTTCGCGGACGATCGACTGAAGCTCTTCGATGTCTCCGAGGCAGGCGTAATCGAAGAAGCGTTGCGAACGCCGCGGGAGCACCCGCACCGCCGGCCCCCCGGCCACGATGACGACCTTTTCGTTCAGCGTGCGCGCGTAGGCCGTCAGGTGCAGCATCCTGTCGAACCACGAGGTCAGGCCGGTGAGCACCAGCATCTCGGGCCAGCCGAGGAGATCGGCGTCCTGAAGCACCCCGCTGAATTGCTCGTTGTAAATGCGCACGTCGCACATTCGGGACGAAAACGCGCCCGCCAAATAGCAGGGGCCCATAGCCTGCGGAACCCTGTAAGGGCTGCCGGTCGTGCGGCGATACTCGTCGAAGAAGACGTTGACGATCAGAACGCGTTTGCGTTCGGCGCGCCGCGTTATCGTGCGGCTTGACGGACCGGAATGTCTGGGCTGTGACACGATGTCCCTCGTTAAGCCGAAATTTCCCATTTGACGGCGCCCTTCCCAATCCGAACCGGGATTTCCCAAAGCACACTTCCGGACGGACGCCATATCGTGAGCCAGGGGGTTGGCAATCCAAAGGGCTATGGAGTTCCAATGGCGATGGCTTTGGGGCTCCGTCAGACGAGGACGGCACCCGCCGGCCTGCTCGCTTGCGCCGGGGACGTGGCGCGGCGTATAGTGTCCCTTTGATGACCGGCGACGCTTCCAACAGGCCGTTTCCGCACCGCCACCTGCTCGGCATCGAGGGCCTGTCGCCCGACGAAATCACCTATCTCCTCGATCTCTCGGATTCGTACTTCGCGCTCAGCCGGGGACCCGAGAAGAAGCTCCAGGTTCTGCGCGGGCGCACCGTGATGAACCTGTTCTTCGAGGATTCCACCCGCACCCGCACCTCGTTCGAGCTCGCGGGAAAAAGGCTCGGCGGGGACGTCATCAACATGACGGTGAGGACCTCGTCGATCAAGAAGGGGGAAACCCTGATCGACACGGCGCTCACGCTCAATGCCATGCACCCGGACGTCCTCGTCGTGCGCCACCACGATTCGGGCGCGGTCGAGCTCTTGTCGCAGAAGGTTACCTGTTCGGTGATCAACGGCGGCGACGGCTCGCACGAGCACCCGACCCAGGCGATCCTGGACGCCCTCACGATCAGGCGCCGCAAGGGGCGCCTCGGCGGCCTTCTGGTGGCGATCTGCGGCGACATCCTGCACAGCCGGGTGGCGCGCTCGAACATCCATCTCCTGAACACGATGGGCGCGCGGGTGCGCGTCGTCGGGCCGCCGACGCTTCTGCCGCCCGAGGTCGAGCGCATGGGCGTCGAGGTCCACCACGACATGAGAAGCGGGCTTACGGACTGCGACATCGTCATGATGCTGCGGCTCCAGACCGAGCGCATGCACGGCGCCTTCGTGCCCTCGATCCGCGAGTACTTCCACTTCTTCGGTCTCGACACCGCGAAGCTGGCCGCGGCCAAGCCGGACGCGCTGATCATGCACCCGGGCCCGATGAACCGGGGCGTGGAAATCGACACCGAGCTCGCCGACGACATCCACCGCAGCGTCATCGCCGAGCAGGTCGAATCAGGCGTCGCCGTGCGCATGGCCTGCCTCGAGGCGGTGACGCAAAACCTCTCCGCGGAGGCGGCGGCGCCATGACGGACCCCGTGAACAAGGCCGCGAAGAGCGCCGCCAAGGAAGCGCCCGCGAGAGCCGGCGCGCGTAGGGCGGCATCCAAGGCGGCGGACGCGGCGTCCCCGCCCCGCACGGCTTATGTGAACGCCAGGCTTTTGGACCCGGCGAGCGGCCTCGACGGCCCAGGCGCGTTGCTCACCGAAGGCGCGACGATCGCCGATCTCGGCCCCCGTTTGTTCGCCGACGGCGTCCCCGAGGGCGTCGAGGCCGTCGATTGCCGCGGGCACTGCCTCGCCCCGGGCCTCGTGGACATGCGGGTGCAGCTGCGCGAGCCCGGCGAGGAACACAAGGAAACCATGATGACGGCGAGCCTCGCGGCCGCGGCCGGCGGGGTCACCGCCATGGCGTGTCTGCCCAACACCAAGCCGGTGATCGACGACGCCGCCCTCGTCGAGTTCGTGATCACGCGCGGGCGCGAAGCCGGCCTCGTCAACATCCACCCTTACGGCGCCCTCACCCAGGGGCTCGGGGGCGAGCGCATGACCGAGATGGGCCTGCTCGCCGCGGCCGGCGCCGTGGCCTTCACCGACGCCACCAAGGCGGTCGCCGATGCCCTGGTGATGCGCCGGGCCCTGAGCTACGCCAAGACCTTCGACCTGCTGATCGTCCAGCACCCGGAAGAGCCGCGCCTCGCCGCGGGCGGGCTCATGAACGAGGGAGAGATCTCGACCCGTCTCGGCCTCCAGGGCATCACCGCCGTCGCCGAGGTCCTCATGGTCGAGCGCGACATCCGCCTCGTCGAGCTCACGGGCGCGAGGTATCACGCGGCGCATCTGTCCACGGCGCTGGCCGTGGACGCGGTGCGCCGGGCCAAGGCCCGCGGCCTGCCGGTGACTTGCGACACCGCGCCGCCCTATTTCGCCCTCAACGAAACGGCGGTCGGCGAGTACCGCACCTTCGCCAAGCTCTCCCCGCCCCTGCGCGCCGAGGCGGACCGCCAGGCCGTCGTCGAGGGCGTAAAAGACGGCACGATCGACGCCATCGCCTCCGACCACGCGCCCCAGGACCAGGAGAGCAAGCGCCTGCCCTTCGCGCAGGCCGAGCCCGGCATCATCGGGCTCGAGACGTTGTTGTGCCTTTCCCTGGAGCTCTGCCACAACGGCCACCTTTCGCTGCTCGATGTCGTGCGCCGCGTCACGTGCGCGCCCGCGGGTCTGCTTGGCCTCGAGGGGGGCGAGCTCAAAAAGGGCGGACCCGCCGACCTCGTGCTGTTCGACCCGGACCGGCCCTGGAAGATCGACGAGAAGCGGTTCCTCAGCAAGTCCAAGAACTCGCCCTTCGACGCCCGGCCGGTCCAGGGAATCGCGCTCAGAACGATCGTCGCCGGGGGCACCGCCTTTACCCGCGACGGCTGAGATGCCGGACCCCCTCGGCGACTTCAGCTTCACCTGGCCGTTTTACGCCGCCGCGCTCGCGGGCTACCTCGTCGGCTCCATCCCCTTCGGCCTGATCGTGACGCGCCTCGCCGGGCTCGGGGACATCCGCGCCGTCGGCTCCGGCAATATCGGCGCGACCAACGTGCTGCGCACCGGGCACAAGGCGCTCGCGGCCCTGACCCTCGTGCTCGACGCGGGCAAGGGGGCCGCGGCGGTGCTCGTCGCCAACCAGTGGGGGCCGGACATGGCGGTGCTGGCCGGCGCGGGTTCGGTGGTCGGTCACATGACGCCCATGTGGATCAACTTCAAAAAGCTTGACAGGCGCGTGAAAACGCCGGAGGTGCTGCTTGCCGCCACCTTGCCGGTCGTGGTCGTGGTTTTGACGACCTGGCTGTTGATGGCGGGGCTGCCGCGACACCTGTCGGCGGTTGGCCTTGCTTTCATCACGGTGGTCATCGGTTACGTGTTTCCGGCGTGGTTGAAATTCGAGGGCGGCAAGGGCGTCGCCACGACGCTCGGCGTTCTGCTCGCGATCGCCTGGCCCGTGGGGGCGCTCGCCGGCCTCACCTGGGTCGCGGTCGCGTTCGCATTCCGCTACTCGTCATTGGCGGGACTCGTCAGCCTGGCGGCGGCGCCGCTTTACGCGGCATGGCTCGCCGATCCCCAGCGCACGGAACTCGCGGGGTTCCTCGCCGTGCTCGTGATCACGCGCCATTACGCCAACATCCGCCGGCTGATAAAGGGCGAGGAGTCCCGAATAGGGCAATAAGGTTTTCGGGCGAAAATCCGTCACTCGACCGGACGGGCGTAGGAAACTTGCCGTTGACGGCGCGCCTTCCCTTGCCTCAAGGTTGCGCCATGAACCGCCCGCAGGCGCCCCTTTCCACGGAAGAACGGCTCGACTGGCTGCGGCTGGTCCGCAGCGAGAACGTGGGGCCCATCACCTTCTTCCAGCTGCTCGCGCGTTTCGGCTCGGCCGGCGCGGCGCTTGCCGCCCTGCCGGACCTTGCCCGGCGCGGCGGCAGGATGCGGCCGATCAAAATCTGCCCGAAGGCCGAGGCCGAGCGCGAGTTCGAAGCCCATGAAAGACTCGGCGCACGGCTGATCGCCTGGAGCGAAGCGGAGTACCCGGACGCCCTCGCCGCGATCGAGGACGCCCCGCCGCTCCTTGGCGTTCTTGGCCACGCCCAACTGCTCACCAGGCGAATGATCGCCATGGTCGGGGCCCGCAACGCTTCGGCCAACGGCAGGCGCATCGCCCGGACGCTGGCGGCGGACCTCGGCCGCCATGATCTCGTGATCGCCTCGGGCCTTGCCCGCGGGATCGACGCGGCGGCCCATGCCGGGGCGCTCGAGGCCGGCACCGTCGCGGTGATGGCCGGCGGCCTCGACGTCGTCTATCCCCGCGAAAACGCATCCCTTTACGACGAAATCGTCGAACGGGGCGCCGTCATCTCGGAGCAGCCCCTGGGCACCACGCCCCAGGCGCGCCACTTCCCCCACCGCAACCGCATGATTTCGGGATTGGTGCTCGCCGTCGTGGTGGTGGAGGCCACGATGCGTTCGGGCTCGCTGATCACCGCCCGCCTCGGCGCCGAGCAGGGCCGCGAGGTCATGGCCGTGCCGGGCTCGCCGCTGGATCCGCGCGCCCGCGGGACCAACCACCTGATCCGCCAGGGCGCGACCCTCGTTCAAAGGGTGGACGACGTCATTGAGGCCCTGAGCGGGGTGTTGCGCCCGCGCATCTCCGAGCCGCGGGAAAGGCTGATAGCGCCCGAGCCGGTGCGGCCGAGCGGTTCGGAGCTCGAGCAAGCGCGAACGGACATCGTCGAAAAACTCGGGGCGGCGCCGACAACGGTTGACGAAATCATCCGGCAGTGTCACTTCTCACCTGCCGTCGTGTCCACCATCCTGCTGGAACTCGAACTCGCCGGCCGGTTGGAAAGGCATCCCGGCAATCAGGTTTCCCTTATTTACGCCTGATTAACCGGTCCCGAGCGCACAATTATCGCGCCAATGCACAAGTCGAGTCAGCCCACATGAACGTCGTCGTCGTCGAGTCTCCGGCCAAGGCCAAGACCGTCAACAAGTACCTCGGACCTGGGTATACCGTGCTGGCCACCTACGGGCACGTCCGGGACCTCCCGGCCAAGGATGGATCGGTCCGCCCGGAGGACGGATTCGCCATGAGCTGGGCGGTCGACTCCAAGGCGGAAAAGCGGATTGCAGACATCGCCCGGGCGCTGAGGGGGGCGGAGAACCTTTATCTCGCCACGGACCCGGACCGCGAGGGCGAGGCCATTTCCTGGCACGTGCGCGAGCTTCTCGACCAGCGCGGGGCGCTTTCCAGGGTCAAGGTGAAACGGGTGGTCTTCAACGAGGTCACCCGCAACGCCGTGCTCGAGGCCATGGGCCGTCCGCGCGATCTCGACATGCCGCTGATCGAAGCCTACCTCGCGCGCCGGGCCCTCGACTACCTGGTGGGCTTCACCCTTTCGCCCGTACTGTGGCGCAAACTGCCGGGCAGCCGCTCCGCGGGCCGGGTGCAGTCGGTCGCGCTCAGGCTGATCTGCGAGCGCGAGGCCAAAATCGAAGCCTTCAGGCCGCGCGAGTACTGGACGGTGGAGGCGGATTTCCGCACCCAATCGGGGGCGCCGTTTACCACCCAGCTCACCCACCTGGACGGAACCAAGCTGGACGAGTTGGCGCTGCCCGACGAGGCCGCGGCGCGGGCCGCGGTTGCGGCCATCGAAAGCCGCGCCTTCGCCGTCAAGGGCGTAGAGCGCAAGACGACCCGGCGTCACCCGGCGGCACCGTTCACCACCTCGACCTTGCAGCAGGAGGCGGCGCGCAAGCTCCACTTCGGCGCCAAGCGCACCATGCAGGTGGCCCAGAAGCTTTACGAGGGCGTCACCATCGGCGGCGAAACCGTCGGCCTGATCACCTACATGCGGACCGACGGCGTGCAGATGGCCGCGGGCGCCGTTGCCGCCTGCCGCCGGCTCATCGGCGCCGAGTACGGCGAGGCCTACCTGCCCGAGGCGCCGAAGGTTCACAAGACCAAGGCCAAGAACGCCCAGGAGGCGCACGAGGCCATCCGCCCCACCGACATCGGCCACCGCCCCGACGACATCGCGCCCCACCTGGACAACGACCAGCGGCGGCTTTACGCCCTCGTCTGGAAGCGCACCGTGGCCAGCCAGATGGCATCCGCCGTCCTCGACCAGATGGCCGTGGACGTGGGTTCGGACGACGGCGCCGTGAGCCTGCGCGCCACCAGCTCGGTGGTGGCGTTCGACGGCTTCTTCAGGCTCTATCGGGAAGGGAGGGACGACGCCGAGGACGAGGATACGGAACACAGCCTGCCCGACCTCAGGAAGGGCGAGGCCGTGGTTCGCACCCACATTCGGCCGGAACAGCACTTCACCCAGCCGGCGCCGCGCTACACGGAGGCGTCCCTGGTCAAGCGCTTGGAAGAGCTTGGCATCGGCCGTCCGTCGACTTACGCCACCATCCTTTCGGTGCTGCAGGACCGCGATTACGTGCGGCTCGAGAAGAAGCGCTTCCTCCCGGAAGACCGGGGCCGCCTGGTCACCGCCTTTCTCGTGAGCTTCTTCGAGCATTACGTGGAGTACGACTTCACGGCCCAGATGGAGGACCAGCTGGACGACATCTCGGGCGGCAGGGTGGAGAGGAAGAAAGTGCTGCGCGACTTCTGGACCGCCTTTGCCGCCGCCGTGGAAGAGACCCGGGGTCTCACCTTCAAGGAGGTTCTCGAAGCGCTGGACGAGGAGCTTGGCCCCCACTTCTTCCCCGACGACGGCTCCGGCCGGGATCCGCGCGCCTGTCCCAACTGCGCCGGCGGGCGTTTGGGGCTGAGGCTCGGCAAGTTCGGCGCCTTCATCGGCTGTGCGAACTATCCCGAGTGCAAGTACACGCGCAAGCTCGCCGTCGCAGGCGACACGCACAAGGACGCGCCCGCCGTCGCCGACGGGCCGTTGAACCTCGGCGCCGACCCCGCAAGCGGCGAAGCGGTCACGCTGCGCAAGGGCCCTTACGGCTTTTACGTCCAGCTTGGCGAAGGCACGGCGAAGCAGAAGCCCCGGCGGGTGTCCCTGCCGAAAGAGATGGATCCCGCCGCCGTCACGCTCGAGGCCGCGCTCGGGCTGCTGTCGCTGCCGCGGGAGGTCGGCCCGCACCCCGCGACGGGCAAGATGATCACGGCCGGCATCGGCCGCTTCGGCGCCTATCTCGAGCACGACGGCGCCTACGCCTCGCTCGGCGGAAGCGAGGACGTGCTGACCATCGGCCTCAACCGGGCGGTCGATCTGTTGCAGAATGCTAGGCCACGCCAAAGCTCGGGCCCTTTGCGCGTTCTCGGCGCGCACCCCGAGGACGGCAAGCCCGTCACCTTGCACAAGGGCCGTTACGGGCCCTACGTCAAACACGGCCGCATCAACGCCAGCTTGCCCAAGAACAAGGCGCTCGAGGCCCTCTCCTTCGAAGACGCCCTTGCGCTGATTGCCGCGCGCGCGGCAAAAGGCGCGAGGACCCGCAAAAAAACAGGCAAGAAACGGGCCGGGACCGGCGCCCGTCCCTCCGCCGGTTAGCCCATCCCGTGGCCAAACGCCGTCGCGCGCCCGCACCGCTGCCCAGCAAAGACGACATCCTTCGGTTCATCCGCGAGAGCCCCGATCGCGTGGGCCGGCGGGACATCGCCCGCGCCTTCCGCGTCACCGGCTCCGCCCGCGCCGCGCTCGGCAGCATCCTGAGTGCGCTCGAGCGCGAGGGGCATATCGGCCGCAGAACCCGCCCGGTGAAAGCCGGCGCCCTGCCCCGGGTCGCCGTCATCGAGGTCACCGGAACCGACGCCGACGGCGAGGTGCTGGGCCGGCCCGTCAAGTGGCCCGAGGACGTCGAGCTCCCGAAGATCTATCTCGCCCCCGACCGGCACGGCCTTCCGACTCTGGGCGAAGGGGAGCGGGTGCTGGCGCGGCTCGAGGCCACCGGAGAGGGCGCCTACGAGGCCCACACCATCCGCCGGTTCGGAGCCGTGCCGCGCGAGGTCCTCGGGGTCTACGCGCTCATCGCCGGCCGCGGCAGGGTGGTCCCCACCGACCGGCGCGCCAAATCCGAGTTCATCGTTGATGCGGCAGATTCGGCGGGGGCCAGACCCGGAGAGCTGGTGCGCGCGCAAAGCCTTGCCCGGCGGGCCTTGGGGCTCCGCCAGGCGAAGGTGATCGAACGGATCGGAAGCCTGGATGATACCGGCGCGATCAGCCTGATCGCGATTCACGGCCACGACATCCCCAGCGAATTTCCCCCGGCGGCCCTGGCCCGGGCCGCGGCAGCGAGGCCCGCGCCGCTTGGCAAACGCGCGGACCTGCGCGAGCTGCCGCTGGTCACCATCGACGATGAAGACGCGCGCGATTTCGACGACGCCGTGTGGGCCGAGCCGGACCCGAACAACCGCGGGGGCTGGCGCCTCGTCGTCGCCATCGCCGACGTCGCTCATTACGTGCGCCCGGGCGATGACCTCGATCAGTGCGCCCGCGAGCGCGGCAACTCGGTCTACCTGCCGGACCGGGTGGTGCCGATGCTGCCCGAGAGGCTGTCGAACGGGCTGTGCTCGCTCGCGCCCGGCGAAGACCGCCCCTGCATCGCCGTTAACATGTGGATCGACAACCAAGGAAAGCGCATAAGACACGAGTTCGTGCGAGCCATGATGCGCTCGGCGGCGCGGCTCACCTACGCCCAGGCGCAAAGCGCCCGTGACGGCGCGCCGGACGATGTGTCGGAACCGCTGCTCGAGACCGTAATCGCGCCCCTTTACGGGGCCTATGGGGTCTTGCGCCGGGCGCGGCAAAGGCGCGGGGCGCTTGATATTGAGCTGCCGGAGTACCGCGTCATCTTCGACGCCAAAGGAGAGATCAGCCGGATCGCGCCGCGCGCGCACCGGCAAAGCCACCAATTGGTCGAGGAATTCATGATCGCCGCCAACGTGGCCGCGGCCGAGACGCTCGAGGACGCCCGCGTCCCTTGCATGTACCGCGTGCATGACCGGCCCGCCCGGGCCAAGGTGGAGTCCTTGAGGGACTTTCTCGCAAGCCTCGGATACAACCTCGCCAGGGGCCAGGTGACGCGGGCCCGTCAACTCAGCGAGATCCTGCGCAAGGCCGCGGACACCCCACACGCCCGCCTCGTCGGCGAGGCCGTCCTGCGGAGCCAGGCCCAGGCGGTTTACAGCCCGGAGAATATCGGTCATTTCGGCCTTGCCCTTCGCCGTTACGCGCACTTCACCTCGCCGATCCGCCGTTACGCCGACCTCCTGGTCCACCGCGCGTTGATTTCCGCGCTCAACCTCGGCGAGGGCGGCCTTGCCAAAGGCGTCGGCGCGGCCTTCGCCGAGATCGGCGAACACCTTTCCATGACCGAGCGCCGCGCCGTGGCGGCCGAACGGGATGCGATGGACCGGTTCAGCGCCCGTTATCTCGCCGACCGGCTCGGCGCCAGGTTCACGGGAAGGATCGTCGGGGTCACCCGCTTCGGCCTGTTCGTTGCCCTGGACGAGACCGGCGCCCAGGGGCTGGTGCCCATGAGAACCCTTGGCGAGGACCGCTTCGTACACGATGAAAGCCGCCACCGCCTGATAGGCCGGCACAGGGGCAAGGTCCATGCCCTTGGTGACGCGGTCGAAGTGCGTCTCGCCGAGGCCGACGCCGTGACCGGCGGGTTGGTGTTTCACTTGCTCGACCTTGAGGGCGCCGCCGGGCCGCGCGCGGGGCGAAACGCACGACGGAAAAAGCGCGCATAAGCCGCCGTCCTCAGCGCGGCCGGGCAAAAAGCGATGGAAAATCACACATCAAGGCGTTAGCTATAGGAGGCCGTTGTCAAAGGGAACATGCGCCGATGAACCAGCGGCC
>CBESNX010000018.1:0-13664 GCA_965531025.1 uncultured bacterium | reverse complement strand
AAAGGAGAAACACCATGACTGCGATTGCGCGAGAGGACGGCCAAAGTTTTCGGCCTGTGGAAACGGACCTCTTCACACCACTACGGCTTGGCCCCTATGAGTTGCCGAACCGCATCGTCATGGCCCCCTTGACGCGCAACCGTGCGGGCCCCGGCAACGTGCCTCAGGTCATGACCGCCGAATACTACGCCCAGCGGGCGTCGGCCGGCCTGATCATCACCGAGGCTACCCAGGTTTCGCCCCAGGGTGTCGGGTACCCGAACACTCCGGGCATCCATCATCGCGAACAGATAGACGGCTGGAGGCGCGTCACCGACGCGGTCCACGACCGGGGCGGGCGCATCTTCCTGCAGCTCTGGCACGTCGGTCGTATTTCCCACCCCTCCCTGCAGCCGGACGGGGCGCTGCCCGTGGCCCCGTCGGCGATCAAGCCGGCGGGGGAGGCGTTCACTCACGAGGGGCCAAAGCCCTTCGTCACTCCCCGCGCGCTCGCGACCGATGAAATCCCTGGCGTCATCCAGCAGTATCGCACGGCCGCAATCAACGCGCTCGAGGCGGGATTCGACGGCGTGGAGATACACGCGGCGAACGGCTACCTGCTGGACCAGTTCCTCCGCGACGGCACGAACCGCCGCACGGACGCGTACGGCGGGTCTCTCGAGAACCGCGCTCGCTTGCTCCTCAAGGTTACGGAGGCCGTGACAGGAGTCTGGGGCGCCGAGCGGGTTGGCGTACGCATTTCGCCGGTGAACTCGTTCAACGACATGTCGGACTCGCACCCGGAGCTCACCTTCGGCTACGTAACCGAGCAACTGAACCGGTTCGGGCCGGCTTATCTCCATGTGGTGGAGAGCGCATTCGGGGATTCCGAACAGCCCGCGCAAGGCTTCGACGCGCGGAAGCTGCGCAAGATCTTTAACGGGGCGTACATCGCCAATAGCGGCTATGACCGTGACCGGGCAGCCGAGGCCTTGGCCTCAGGTGGCGCCGATCTCGTTGCCTTCGGCGCGCCCTTCATCGCGAATCCCGACCTGCCGGAACGCTTCGCAATGAACGCAACCCTGAACACGCCGGATCAGGCCACGTTCTATGGCGGAGACGAGAGAGGATACACCGACTATCCGTTTCTCGATGCGCAGGCGGTTGCGCCACGGACCGCCCGGGCGGCATGACAAAGGCGCTTGCACGATGCCGTGCGCAACGCGTTGTCGGCACCCGATTTATTGTTTCACTGTCATAGACCAATCGGTCCTCAACCGATGGTCGCCGATCGCCAATAGCCTATGGAGGAAAGGAGAGGTTCATGAGCGTTACACACGTCAGTGACGAAGGCTTCGATGCGGATGTCGTGAAGGCCGAAGGGCCGGTTCTCGTGGATTTCTGGGCGGAGTGGTGCGGCCCCTGCAAACAGGTTGGGCCGATTCTCGAAGAGCTGGCCTCCGACTTCGGCGGCAAGATCACCGTCGCGAAGGTCAACGTCGACGACAATCCGAACGCGCCGTTGAAATACGGGGTGCGGGGCATACCGACGTTGATGATCTTCAAGGGCGGCGCGGTTGCGGCGACGAAGATCGGCGCCCTGCCGAAGGGCCAGATTTACGCCTGGGTCGAGAGCAACCTGTGACTCCCAAGCCTTCGGCTGCAAGGCATCACTCCTGGACTCCAAGGTGGCGTTGCAAAGGTCCGCGGCGATCGTAAGGGTTCGCAAAGGAGCCGCGCTCCTTTGCCGAATGACCGGATCATGCGGGCCAATGGAGCTTCTCCGGCAGGTCCTTGATGGCTTCGTCGATCAGCGTGGCCGACTGTTTCTCGTCGAGATTATCCTTGATCAGCTCCCGGGTCGCGGCGAGGGCGATGTCGACGATCGCCTCGCGCACGTCCTCGACGGCCTGGACCTCGGCCTGGGCGATCTTGTCCGTCGCCAGCTGCTCGCGCCGCTCGAGCGCCGCCGTCAGGTCCGCCGCCGCCGCCTCGCTCATGCGCTTGGCCTCGGCCTCGGCATGGGCCAGGATTTCCTGCGCCTCCCTGCCGGCGTCGCGCTGCTTGCGCTGATAGGCGGCGAGCGCGGCGGCGGCCTCTTCGCGAAGACGGGCCGCTTCGTCCAGTTCCTTGGCAATCGCTTCCGAGCGCAGATCCAGCGCCTGCGTGATCCTTCGCGTCGCCGGTTTGGCCACGGCGGCGACGAAGATGACGAAGGCGACAAGCACCCAGAACTCGGCATCCTGGTAGAACGCCTGCGCGTGCTCCGCCGCCTCTTCCGCCGCGAGGGCCGGCATCAGTCTTCTCTCCGGAAGGCGGTATCGAGGGCGGTCTCGACGCTTTTTTCATCGACCTTGGCGCCGATCAGCTTTGCCGTTGCTTCGCCGGCGATCTCCGCGGCGATCACGCGCACGTTCTTGAGCGCCTTTTCCCTGGCCTCGACGATGCGTTGTTCCGCTTCCCTCACCTGTCGGGCCAGGGATTCCTTGAGCGCCCGGTGGCGCTCCGCCGCTTCGCGGGCCAGCGAATCTGCGGTTTCGGTCAGCCTGTCAAGGGCCTCGGTCCGCGCCGCCTCGAGGGCCTTCTCGTAGGATTCCCTCGCCGCCTCGGCCTCGACCTTCAGGGCCTGGGCCTTGTCCAGATTGCCGTCGATCCTGTTCTGGCGCTCCTCCAGCACCTGGGCGATGCGGGGCAGCGCCACGCGCGACATCAGCAGGAAGAGGATGACGAAGGAGATCGCCAACCAGATGAGCTGCGTCGGGAAGCTGCTGGGATCCAGTTGCGGCATGGTTCGGTCAAAAGACGAAGAGCAGCATCAGGGCGATGACCAGGGCGAAAATGGCCAGCGCCTCGACCAGGGCGAAGCCGATCAATGTCCACGGCCGGATCACCGCCTCCGAGGCCGGGTTGCGGCCAACCGCGCTGATGAAGCTGGCGAAGATCAACCCGATTCCGACGCCCGGGCCGATGACGCCGAGAACGGCGAGACCGGCACCCAAAAGCTTTGCGGCATCAACTTCCATGGGAACTTTTCCTTTCTTGGATGGTCTGTCTGTCGAACCGGAAAACCGCGCCCGCATCAATGAAGGTGAAGCGCGTCGTTGAGATAGACGCAGGTGAGAATGGTGAAGATGTAGGCCTGCAGGACGGCGATGAGGAGCTCGAGCCCGGTCAGCGCCACCAGTCCGGCCAGGGGCACCACGCCGAACGCGCCCATGGCCAAGACGAAGCCGGCGATCACCTTCAACAGCGTGTGGCCGGCCATCATGTTGGCGAACAGCCGGACGCTGAGGCTCAATGGGCGGGTGAGGTACGAAAGGATTTCGATCGGCACCAGAAGGGGCGCCATCCACAACGGCACGCCGGGCGGCAGGAAGAACGAGAAGAAATGCAGCCGATGCTTGGCGAAGCCGATGACCGTCACCCCGGTGAAGACGACCAGGGCCAGGGCGGCGGTGACGATGATGTGGCTGGTGAAGGTGAAGCTGTAGGGCAAAAGTCCCAGCACGTTGCCGAACAAAACGAAGGTGAAGACGGTGAACACGAAGGGGAAATAGGGCCGCCCCTCGACGCCTACGGTGTCGTGCAGGAGTTTGGCGACGAATCCATAGGTCATTTCGGCCATCGACTGCCAGCGGCCGGGAATCAGTGCCCGGCGGCGCACGCTGAAGACCAAGAACGAGGCGACGGCAGCCGCCGTCAACACCATGAAAGCCGCCGAATTGGTGAACGACAGGTCGACGCCGCCGATCTCGATCGGGATCAGGGGTCTTATTTCAAACTGCTCGAGGGGATTGTGTGCTTCGACCAATCTCAGTTTCCTTGGGTCTCGTCCGGCGGCTCGCCGGGCCTATCGCCTTGCTTCTCGTCCCGCTTCTTGTAGCCCGCCGCGTAGCTGTAATGACCCAGCAGCCGAAACACGTTGAGGATTCCCGCCGCCGCGCCGATCACCATGAACGAGATGAAGAACCATGGTTTCGTCCCCAACCACAAGTCGACCAGGAAACCGATGCCGACGCCGACCACCAGGGCAGTGATCAGTTCGGTCGCCACACGGAACGCCAGGCCCAGGCCCCTCATGGGCGCCTTGCGGTCCATGCCTTCGGCTTGGCCCGCGGCAGGGGTGTCCCCGCGGGCCTTGCGCAACCGGGCATCCAGGTCTTCCAGGGAAGGCGGAGGCTTACGCTGGTTCATGGAAAATGCGCGCAAGCGCCCCCTCTCGCAGGCCGCTGAGGCCGTCGCCACGGCAAAAGCGGCTCGCACCTTAAGATTTGGGTCGATACCTGTCAAGGCCGAAAGCCCTTGGCTTAACCAACTGAAATAATTGAATAAAATTGAGAGACGGCGGGGCTCAAGCGATGGCGCGCAGATGCCCCACCCCCTGCAGATCGACCGAGACCAGCTGGGAAACGCCGCGCTCGGGCATGGTGACGCCGAACAACCTGTCCATGCGCGCCATGGTGGTGCGGTGATGGGTCACGAGCAGGAAGCGGGCCTCCATCCCCTGGGCGATTTCGCTGACCAGCGCGCAAAAGCGGTCGACGTTGGCGTCGTCGAGGGGCGCGTCGACCTCGTCGAGAACGCAGATCGGCGCCGGATTGGTCATGAACACCGCGAACAGCAGGGCGATGGTGGTCAGCGCCTGCTCGCCGCCGGACAAGAGCGAGAGCACCTGCAGTCTCTTGCCCGGCGGGCTCGCCAAGATCTCGACCCCGGCTTCCAGCGGATCGTCGGATTCGGTGAGCCCAAGGTGCGCCCTGCCGCCGCCGAACAGGCGCGTGAACAGGTCCTGGAAGTGCCCGTTCACCGCATCATAGGCGGCCAAAAACCGCTCGCGGCCCTCGCGGTTGAGCTTGTTGATGCCGTGGCGCAGGCGGGCGATGGCCTTGCTCAGGTCCTCGCGTTCGGTCTGCATGGTGGCGATCTGCTCGTCCAGCTCCCGGAGCTCGGTCTCGGCCCGGAGATTCACCGGTCCCATGTTCTCGCGCTCCCGGATCAGGCGCTCGATGCGCGCTTCCACGGCGCTTTGATCGGGAAACTCCTCGGGCTTCAGCCTGGCGATCTCGAGCATTCGATCCGGCTTGCACTCGAGCCGCTCCTCGATTCGTTCGGCGAGGGCCTCGAGGGTTTGCCGCGCCTGGGTCACGGCGGCGTCCGAGCGCACCCTTTCCTCGCGCGCATCCGCCACGGCCGCCTCCGCCGCCTTGAGGCCCCGGTCGGCCTCCCGCAGCGCGCTCTCGCCTTCGGCAAGGGCGTCGGCGGCGGCTTTTCGTAGCGTCTCGGCTTGCTCGATCCGGTCCGACAGCCTGTGGCGCTCGGCCGTGATCTCTTCAGGACGCGAGGCGAGCCGTTCGAGCTCTTCCCCGGCGGCGGATTTCCGCGCCTCGAGCTCGCCCGATTGATGCGCCGCATTGTCGGCGCGGGCCTGCCAGGAGACGCGTTCCTCGGCGATGTCGGAAAGCCGCTGGTTGCGCGCGGCGGCCTCGCGGACAGCCAAGTCATAGGCCCTTTGGCGTTCGGCGAGGGTGGCGCGAAGCTCGGCGAGTTCGCCGCGCAGGGTCGCGACCCGCTCGCGGCTGGCTTTCGTATCGCCAAGCGAGTCCAGCGCATCGCGCGCCGCGGCGGCCCCCGCCACCGCTTCCGCGCGATCCGCGGCCAAGCCCTCGGCCGTCTCGTTCAGCGCGGCCAATTTCGAGGCCGTCGCCGCCTGAGCTTGCGCCGCCGCCGCGTGTTCCTCGCGCGCCGCCTGCAGAACGGCGTCCGCCTCGCGCACCGTCTCGCGGAGCCCCCGCTCCGTTTGCGTCGCGGTCTCGGCCTTTGCCCGGGCTTCGTCGAAGCGGACCCGCGCCTCCTGCGCTCGGGCCGCGGCGCCTTCGAGCTCGCCCTTGAGCTCACCCAGCCGGCCGAGCTGGCTCAGCCGCGTCGCGCCGGCGGTCGCCGTTCCCGCGCCGACGGTGAAGCCGTCCCAACGCCACAGCGCCCCGTCGCGGCTCACCAGCCGCTGACCCTGGGCGAGCCGGCCTTGCAAGCCCCGGCCCTTGCGTTCGTTCTCCACCACGCCGATTTGCGAGAGTCGCCGGGCAAGGGCGGCCGGGGCGCGCACGAAGTCGCTCAGGGGCCGGACGCCGGCGGGCAACGGCGGCGGCGGATCGTAGGGCGGCAGGGTCTGCCAGTGTGTGGGCGCGGCCTCGTCGGCGGGGGCGACGAGGTCGTCCCCCAAAGCGGCGGCGAGGGCGGCTTCATGGCCGGGCTCGACGGTCACGGCATCGAGCAGCGGCGGCCACCGATCCAGCGCTTCCACCGCGAGCAGCTCTTTGAGCGCCCTTTCCTCGGCGCGCGATCCGGCGGCCTCGGCCTCGAGGGACCGCAGCTCTTCCCGCGCCGCCGCCTCGTTTTCTTGCGCCTCGATGCGGGTCCTTTCCGCCGCCTCCGCCTCGGCCCGGGCGCCCTCGAGCTTTGCGCGGGCCTCGGCCAGGGCGGCCTCGGGCGCGCCCGTGTCGGACGCCGCGGCCTCGAGTGCGGCCTTTTCGCCCGCGGCCTCGTCGAGGCGTTCGCCAAGCCGGGTCCGGCGCGCCTCGAGCTCGGCGACGCGGCGCTCGAGGTCGGACCGGCGGGCCTCATCGGCGGCCGCCCGCTCGGCCAAATCGGACAACCGGCTTTCGAGATCGGCGACTTGCGATTGCGCCACAGACAGCACTTGCGTGCGCTCGCGCTCGGCTGCCTCTTCGTCGGTCCGGGCGCGGGTCAGGGCCGCGCCTTCCTCATCGAGGCGGGCGAGGGCCTCGGCCGCATCGGATGCGCGCGCCGTTTCGCGCTCGATGTCGCCCGCGATCTGGACCAGGCGTTGCCGGCAAATCTCCCGGGCCTCGTGAATGCGGGCCTCCTCGGCGTCCAGCCCTTCGCGCGCCAGCAGCAGCCTCTGAAGCTTGGCCGCGGCCGCGGCCTCTGATTCGCGCAGTCCAGGGAGCCTGGCGGCGGCCTCGGCCTGGGCCGTGGCGGCGATCGCGGCCCGGCGGGTGAGCTTCCGGACCTTCGCCTCGGCCGCCTCAAGCTCGGCGCCGGTCGCCTCCAGGACTTTCGAGGTCTCGGTCCAGCGCACATAAAACAGCGTCGCCTCGGCGCGGCGTATGTGGTCGGTCAGGTTCCGGTAGCGCGTGGCCTGGCGGGCCTGGCGCTTGAGTGCGTGCAGCTGGGCCTCGAGCGCCGCGACCACGTCCTCGAGCCGGTCGAGGTTGGTCTCGGCGGCCCTGAGCCGGAGCTCGGCCTCGTGGCGGCGCGAATGGAGTCCCGTGATGCCCGCGGCCTCTTCGAGCAGGCCCCGCCGGTCGGTGGGCTTCGCGGTGATCAGCGCGCCGGCCTCGCCCTGGTTAACGAGAGTGGCGGAACGCGACCCCGTGGCGGCGTCGGCGAACAGCAACTGGACGTCGCGGGCGCGCACTTCGGCGCCGTTGATCCGGAAGGTCGAGCCGCTGCCGCGTTCGATCTGGCGCGTCACCTCGATCTCGTGATGGTCGTTGAAGGCCGCCGGCGCCTTGCGGTCGCTGTTATCGAGATAGAGGCCGACCTCGGCAAGGTTGCGGGCGGGCCGGTTGCTCGTGCCGCCGAAGATCACGTCGTCCATTTCGCCGCCCCGGAGTTTGCGCGCGGAATGCTCGCCCATTACCCAGTGCAGCGCTTCGACGAGGTTGGACTTGCCGCAGCCGTTGGGGCCGACGATACCGGTCATTCCGGGCTCGATCACGAGCTCGGTGGGATCGACGAAGGACTTGAACCCGGAAAGCCGAAGTCTTGAAAACTGCACCGACGCGTCCCCGACTTACGATTACGTCTTGTTCACGCTCAATTCACCAAAGGGGCCAGGATGCGGTCGAACTCTTCGAAGGTGAGCGCGCCCGCGTAAAGCCTGCCGTTGACGATGAAGCTCGGGGTGGCGTTGACGCCGAACTTTTTCTCGCCTTTGAGCCGCACGGCCAGAACCTGGTCTTCGATCGCCTTGTTTTTCATGCAGGCATCGAAGGCGCTCTTGCCAAGCCCGCCGAGCCGCCCGATGCGGGCCAGCGCCGCGACGGGATCATTCGCCCCCGACCAGCTCGCCTGTCTCTTGTACAATGTATCGATGAAGCCGAAGAAGCGCGCGCGCCCGGCGCAGCGCGCCATCATGGAGCCCCGCAGCGACGGCCGGTCCAAGGGAAAGTCCCGGTAAACGAGCCGCACCTTGCCGGTGTCGATATAGGCCTTTTTCAAATTGGGCAGGGTGTCGAGGTGAAACCTCGCGCAATGGGAGCAGCTGAGGGAGGCGTATTCGACGATCGTCACCGGCGCGTTGGCGTCGCCGATAATGAACTCATCCGCGCCGATTTCGGTCTCGAGCGGTTCGGGCGCGCCGGCGCCGGCGGGGGAGGCAGCCTGCGAGCCCGGGCCTCTTATTTCATCCTGGCCCGGCGCGCCGAAGTACTCGATCGCCGCCACGGCGATGACGGCAAGGGCGGCAATCGCCCCCAGGATCAGCAAAATGTTACGCATTCATGACTCCAGGCCACAACATATAGCGCAAAATGGAACGCTCCGTCCAGCGTTCCCGGCGCCTGGAATAGGGGCAATGGGATGCTCGTGCGCCATGATCTCGCAGGGGCGAAGGGCGTCTCATGGAACCTTGGCCGGGCCCGGTATACCGCGCACCGCGGCGCCCAGCTCCTTGAGCGCGGCGCGAAGCTCCGCATCCTCGACCTTCGCCAGTTCCTCATCCGGCACCTGGCCCGCATCGCCCTGCGGCAATGCCCGGGGCTCGGCGGGTTTCGTGGACGCGCCCGCGCCGGCGGTGTCCGGCAAGGGCCCCTGGTTGAGGGCAATCCTTGCCACGGCCCGGTAACCGAAATAGCCGTTGATGCGCTCGATCACCTGCGGAGCGAGGTGCTGGAGTTCGGGCGCCCAGGCGCCGCTCACCAGTAAATGCAACGTGCCGTCGACCCGTTTGCCCCGCTCGAAGGCGAGCCTCTGGGGGCTCGAGTGGGCCGCGAGCTGCGCGCCGACGATGTGCGGCCAGTCGGTGAGGATGCCGGCCTCGGCGAAGCCCCGTCTCCTGAAGACCGGGGCGGCCACCTTTGCCACGGTTGCGCCGAGGGCACGCATGCGGCCGCGTCTCCGCGTCTCCCTCATCCGGTGGCGCCCCGTATGATCATCGGTGAGCCTTCCCGTCGGTGCTTAACGTGAAGCGCGTTCCTCCGGCCCCGGCGGGTGGGCGGAGGATGAGCGGTGTTGTAAGGTAACGCCGGGAGCCAAGGTGCACGACAAATGAGAAAGAGGCAAGCGTCGGTTTCACATCGCCGACCGGCGCCGCCGAGGCCCGCGCCGGGCGCGCGGTTTTCCGGTGGGCTCTTGGACTGGTACGACGCGCACAGGAGGGCGTTGCCGTGGCGCGCGCGCAAAGGCGAGCGGCCCGACCCCTACCGCGTCTGGCTTTCCGAGATCATGCTGCAGCAAACCACCGTCCGGGCGGTGGTCCCTTATTTCAACGCTTTCCTCGAACGCTGGCCCGACGTGCATGCGCTGGCCGCCGCCGGGCTCGATGACGTGCTCCATGCCTGGCAGGGGCTCGGCTATTACGCCCGTGCGCGCAACCTGCACCGCTGCGCGCAGGCGGTGAGCGAAACGCTCGCCGGCCGCTTTCCCGCGACGCCAGCCGAGCTCGAGAAGCTTCCCGGCATCGGCCCCTACACGGCTGCGGCCGTCGCGGCGATTGCCTTCGACCGGCCGGCGACGGTGGTCGACGGCAACGTGGAGCGGGTGATCGCAAGGTATTTCGGCGTCACCGAACCCCTGCCGCGGGCAAGGGGACGGATCCGGCGGCTGGCGGCGAAGCTGGCGCCGGGCTTTCGGCCCGGCGATTACGCCCAGGCCCTCATGGACCTCGGCGCGATGGTGTGCACGCCCCGGAAACCCGCCTGCGGGCGTTGCCCGTTATCGGCGGACTGCGTGGCGTTCAACGACGGGCTCGCCGAAGAGCTGCCGCGCCGCGCGCCGAAGCCCGACAAACCGACGCGGCGCGGCTTCGCCTTCTGGGCCGTGCGCCGGGACGGGGCGGTGCTGCTCCGAAGGCGAGAAGCCAAGGGGCTTCTCGGCGGCATGATGGAGGTGCCCTGCGAGTGGCGCGAAGGCCCGGTCAAGCTCGCCGACGCACTCGCCCGGGCGCCACTGCCTGCCGGCTGGCGCGCCCTTCCCGGCACCGTGCGCCACAGCTTCACCCATTTCCATCTCGAGATTTGCGTGCTGGCGGCAAGGGTTGCGGAGAGGGACGCGGCGCGGCTTGCGAGCGATTCGGTGTGGTGCCCGCCGGAGCGGTTTGCCGAGTATGCCCTGCCGACGGTGATGAAGAAGATCGCCGCCCACGCGCTGGCGCATTACTGAAGGGCGGGTAGCCGGGACGGCTCAGGCGCCGCCACCGCCCTCGAGGAGCTCGGCGCGCAGTTTTTGGCGCAGCACGTCGATCGGCGCCGCGTTTCCTTCCGCCTCGAAGTGCCAGAAGTCCCACCCGTTGCAGGCCGGCGCGCCCTGCACATGGGCCCCGACCTGGTGGATGGAGCCGGTGAAGTCGGCGGTCACCAGCGTGCCGTCGGCCCGCACCTTGGCGTGCCAGCGCCGGCGCGCATCGAACAGCACGTCGCCGGGGGCGAGCAAGCCCCGCTCCACCACGAGGCCGAAGGGGAGGCGGGGCTCCGCCCGCTTCGACGGCGTGCTCAACAGGCTCGCGTCCCCGGGATGGGCAACCGCCGCGAGCCGCTTTTTCGCCAAGTCCGCGTAGTCCGGGTCGACCTCGATGCCGACAAACCCGCGCCCCAGCTTCCTGGCGACGGCCCCGGTGGTGCCGGTGCCGAAGAACGGGTCGAGCACGACGTCCCCCACCTTGGTCGAGGCGAGGATGACCCGGTGCAGCAGGGCCTCGGGCTTCTGGGCGGGATGCGCCTTGGCGCCTTCTTTGCGCAGGCGCTCGGGGCCGTTGCAAAGGGGCAGGAGCCAGTCGCTTCGCATCTGCAGCCCCTCGTTCAGGCCCTTCATCGCCTCGTAGTTGAAGGTGTAGCGCTTCTGGTCCGCCGTCTTGGCGCACCAGATCAGCGTCTCGTGGGCGTTGGTGAAGCGCCGCCCCTTGAAGTTGGGCATGGGATTGCTCTTGCGCCAGATGACGTCGTTGAGGATCCAGAACCCGAGGTCCTGGAGGATGGCCCCGACCCGGTAGATGTTGTGGTACGTCCCCATGACCCAAAGGGTGCCGTCGTCCTTCAGGAGCCGGCGCGCCGCCGAGATCCAGCTGCGCGTGAAACGGTCGTAGTCGGCGAAGCCGGCGAACGTGTCCCACCGCTCGCTCACCCCGTCCACCAGGGTGTTGTTGGGGCGGCGCAGATCGCCCCTGAGCTGCAGGTTGTAGGGCGGGTCGGCGAAGACCATGTCGACCGTGCGTTGCTCGAGGCGGTTCATCACCTC
Source organism: uncultured bacterium (assembly GCA_965531025.1). GTDB lineage: Bacteria > Pseudomonadota > Alphaproteobacteria > SMXQ01 > SMXQ01 > CBESNX01. The sequence continues at coordinate 2,210 of CBESNX010000018.1, read as the reverse complement.
GACACAGTCGCCGACCAGGATCTCGCCCACCGGGACCTCGTCGATATCGCCGTGTTTCCTCCCCTTCATGGGGGCGCAGCATGAGTCAGGCGCAACTCCGCGTCAATGATGTATTCGGAGATTCAAGGGCTTATACGCAACATCGCGGGTTCTGAATTAAGACTGACTCAATATCTTGTTGACCGGCGCGAAACTTTTCCTGTGATGGGGGGTGACGCCGAGGCGCATGAGCGCATCTTTGTGCTCGGCCGTGCCGTAGCCGGCGTTGTGCTCCCAGCCGAAACCCGGATGGCGCACGGCAAGGCGCGCCATGATGCCATCGCGGGTGACCTTGGCGGCGATGGAGGCGGCGGCGATGGAGAGACTCAGGCAATCGCCCTTGACCACCGTTCGCACGGCACAGGGAAGCTCGGGCGAGCGGTTGCCGTCGACCAGCGCCAGGTCGGGGGTGAGGCCCAGGGCGTTAACGGCGCGCGCCATGGCGCGAAGACTCGCCTCGAGGATGTTGTAGCGGTCGATCTCGGCCGCGCTGGCCGCCCCGATGCCGATGCGCGCGCGCCCGGTAAGCGCCGCGAACAGGACCTCGCGCCGGGCCTTGGTCAGCGCCTTGGAATCGTCGAGGCCTTCGAGCGGTGATCCCGGCAGGTGAGCGGCGTCGAGGATCACGGCGGCGGCGATCACCGGGCCGGCCCAAGGGCCGCGTCCGGCTTCGTCGATGCCGGCGACGACGCCGCCGGCGGCGCGCTCGAGGGTGAAGTCAGGCACCTTTTTTCCCCTTTGACTTGGGCGCGCCGGCCGGCTTGGGCGGGTTGCCGGCCCGGGCTCGCGTGGCGCCGCGCGCGCGCCGGCGAAGGTCGCGGATGCGCTTGCCGAGCGCAAGGGCGATGAGGTGGCTGCGCCGCTCGGCCCGGTGCGAGCCTTCGAGGAGGAGCGCCGCCTCGCGGCCGTAAACGAGCCGCATGATTTCGCGCAACGAGGTGATGCCGAGCGCCATGATCCGGTGCAGCCGGCGCGCGGTTTCGAGCCAGAGCGGGCTGATGATCAGCGAGAGCGCCACGATCGCGACGATGAGCCGGCTTTCCTCGCCGCCGATGAGCCCCGTGGTCACCGCGATGGCGGCGAGGACGAAGGAGAACTCGCCGACCTGGCCGAGGACGACGCCGGCCAGCGACGCGCGCGGCAGGGGCTCGCCCAAGAGCCTGAGCGCCGCGACGTTGAGCGCCGTTTTGAACACCGTCACGATCAGAAGCAGAAGCGCGACCCTGCCGAGGTTGTCCCAGATATAGCCAAGGTCGATGAGCAGCCCGACCGACAGGAAGAACACCATCAAGAGGATGCTCTGGATCGGCTGGGTGCTCCGGATCATGGCCTCCCGGTGGGCGCTGTTGCCGATGACGAGGCCGGCGAGGAACGCGCCATAGGCCGGCGACAGCCCGACAAGGCCGCTGAGCGCCGCCGCGCCCAGGCAGAGCGCAAGGGCCGCGAGCGGCGTCAAGTCGACGTGTCTCACCACGTGCTCGGCCAGGGGCAGCCGGATGCCGTCGCGGCGGCTCAGGTAAAGCACCAAAAGGACGAGGACGGCGATCGAAAGGACGATCCTGGCGAGCCCTCCGGTGCCGAAACCGGCTCCGGCGAGTTCGTGGATGACCAGCATCATCGGCACCACGGCCAGGTCCTGGGCGATGAGGACGGCGACCGTGATCTGGCCGGTCTCGGTCTTGAGCTCGCCGATCTCCTCCAGCATTTTGATGGCGACGGCCGTGCTGGACAACGCCACCACGAAGCCCAAGAGGACCGAGAGCCCCAACGGCCAGCCGAGGAGCTCGGAGAGGCCGAGCATGACGGCGACCGACGCGCCGATCTGGGCCAGCGTGCAAAGCAGCGCCGTGCGCCAGACCTCCAGGAAGGAGCGCAGGCGGAGCTCCATGCCGACGAGGAACAGCAGCATCAGGACGCCGAGATCGGCGAGGGTGTTGATCTGGGTCCGGTCCTCGACCACCCCCGCGGCGGAGGGGCCGAGGATGATGCCCGCGAGGATGTAGCCGACGACGGCCGGTTGGCGCATGCGCGTGAGAATGAGGCCGCAGATCAGCGCGGCGAGTCCCACGACGGCGATGGCGGTAAGCTCCGTATGGTCCGGCATCGGAAGCCGAAACTAGAGCACTATCCGGCCAGATGGAATCAATTTGATGGCGGCAAATCGGTTTTCC
>CBESNX010000017.1:0-13872 GCA_965531025.1 uncultured bacterium | reverse complement strand
TTCGCCAGCCAACTCCTTTTGAGCCGCCAGCAGGCCATCAACCAGGTCCGCGATATGACTGGCGCTATCACCGATCGCCATGATCGCGGATTATCAACCACCCGGATATGATCCGTCAATGCTTTGTTAGGGTGAACATCGCCCAACTTGGAGCACAACCCTCAGGAGACGTTTTGCGAGTACGAAGTCGAGAAACATTGGACGAATTATGTAAACAAGAGCGGTGAGCACTGTCGGATTCGCCTTGGCATTGTGTCTATATACTTTGGACTGCCCTTTTTAGTTGTGACGGCCGCTCTTCATTCCCCGGCGTATCTCTATTTCCTGGTGAGATGTATTCGGAGGCGTCGGGCTGAACCCTCCCGTTAGGGGTTCGTTCCCCCGTCCGGACGGCGTCTGGACCGTCAATCGCCACTTCGAAGCCATTGCCGGCGCGTCGGTCGAGTCGCCGCCGGAGGACCGTGCGACGGCGCTGCGCGACTATGGAGTGCAAATGGGGTTCCTACCGGCCGAAGCCGTCAACATACCGCGGGGCGCGCTTCTCTCGGACGATCCGGCCTCTAGATCAAGGCGGCGCAGGACATCGCCAACCTGGAAAAAGCCGCTGCCCCGGTTCGGGACATCCCCGGGGACGGGGCGGTCAGAACACCGATTCGACCCACTCGTAAAGCTTGCCCTTGGGCAAAGGCCCCACCTTGGTGGCGGCGACCTGGCCGTCCTTGAACAGGATCAGGGTGGGAATGCCGCGCACCCCGTACTTATACGGCGTGTCGGGGTTGTCGTCGATGTTGAGCTTGGCCACGGTGAGCCTTCCGTCCATGTCATTGGCCAGGTCCTCGAGCAAAGGCGCGATCTGCTTGCACGGCGCGCACCATTCCGCCCAGAAGTCGACGAGAACGACACCTTCTGCCTTCAGGACCGCAGCCTCGAAGGAGGAATCCGTTACCCGTGTTAAACTCATAGTTGTATCCTGGTCTCATTAGCGCGGCAAAGCTGTAAACCGTCGTCCCTGGACCGGTCGCGGCAGACTCTACGGGGCGGCGCCAAACCCGTCAAGGCGCGTAGCCGTCCAGAACCTCGGGCTCGAGCGCCATCAGCTTCGGGCCGTCGGTCCACAGCAGCGCGCAAGTCACTGAACGGCCGTGATAAATCTGCCTGATCGCGGCCCGGTAGGCGGCCATCTGGCGGAGATAGATTTCCGGCACGTCGAACTGCGTGCGGGGCGGCGGCCGGTTGGTCTTGTAATCGACGATCAGGACACCGGCGTCCCCGACCACCAGCCGGTCGATCTGACCGGAAAGCACATGACCGTTGACCGCGCCCGTCACCGGCACCTCGGCGCGGCTGTCGGGACCGAACAGCGGCGCGAACCCGGGATCCTCCAGGACCTTCAACGTCTCCGCCGCGATTTCCGCCTGGTCTTCGGCGCTGAGTGCGAAGACGGGCCGCGCGAGGTACCGCCGGCAGGCCTCATCGCGCGCGCCGGGCGCGAGATCGGGGAGGCTCTGGAGCAGGCGGTGAATCAGGCGCCCGCGCAGGAACCTCTCGCCCTCGTCGGGGCCGATCGGCGAGCGCAGCGCGGGCTCCGCACCGGGCGCAAGCGCCTCGGGCCGCGAGGGGGCGAGCGGCCGCGGCGGCGTGGGGTCCGCAGGCGCCGCCGACCGCGCCCAGCGCGGCAAGGCCCGCCGGCCCGCGCGCGGGGAAACGCCCTCCGCCGCTTCCGCCTCCGCGCCCTGTGCGTGGACGACGCGCAGGCCCGGCCCCTTCCACCCGTTGGCGAGCAGGCCTGAAAAATCGAACTCCACCTTTGCCGCGATGTCTTCGAGACCCGCCCTCGCCAGGTTGTACCAACAACCGTCGGGCGGCGTATTCCTGGTGCGCCAGCCGCAGATATAGAGACGGTCCTCGGCCCGCGTCAGCGCCACGTAAAACAGGCGGCGGTATTCCTGATCCCGCAAGCGATTGGCGTTGACGCGCGCCGCCGCGCAGACCTCTTCCTCATGCGCCCTGCGCGGCGGCCAGAGCGGCAGGGGAACCTCTCCGTCCCGCCGCTCCACCCACAGAAGGCGCGGCCCCATGACCGGCGCGGCCACGGTGTCGGGCAGGAACACGATCGGCGCCTGCAGGCCCTTGGCGCCGTGGACCGTCATGACGCGCACCTCGTCCCGTTCGCTCTGCTCGAGGTCCCGCTTGATCTCGGCCCGGCCCGCTTCCACCCAATGCAGAAAGCCCTGGAGCGACGGCGCGTTGACGCGCTCGAACGCAAGGGCGAGGGCGAGGAACTCGTCGAGGGGGTCGTCCGCCTCGGGACCCAGCCGGCGCAACAACTTCTCGCGCCCGCCCCGGGCGTTGAGCACCTCTGCGTAAAGCTCGAAGGGACGGAGGTAATCGACCCGGGCCAGAAGTTCGGCGAGATACCCGTGGGCCTTCCGATAGGATGAGTCCTTGGCGCGCGCCGCCCCGGCCTTGCGTTTCAGGGCCTGCCACAGGCTTGCCTCGCCCCGGCCATGGGCGAGCTCGAAAAGCTGCTCGTCGTCGAGCCCGATCAACGGTCCCCTGAGCACGGTCGCGAGCGTCAGGTCGTCCTCCGGCAGCAACAGGAAACGCCCGAGCGCCACCAGGTCCATCACCGGCAACTGATCCGTCAGCACCATGCGGTCGACCCCCGCGACCGGCACCTCGAGCTGCTTGAGCGCGCGCACCAGCTCCTCGACGAAGCCCGAGCGCCGGCGCACCAGCACCATGATGTCGCCGGGCCGCACGGGGCGGCCCTTGGATTCGAGCATCTCCCTTTGCTCGATCCATTTGCCGATGGTCCGCGCGATCAGCGCCGCGAGACGGGCGCGCGGCGAATCGCCCGGCTCGGGCGTCACCGGCGGCTGCCAGGGCTCGGCAGCGGGCGGGGGGCCAGGCTCCGCCGCCGGCCACAGCTCGACCAGGCCGGCCTGACCCAGGCGATGGGTGCGGTGCTCGATCGCGTGCGCGTGCGGGCCGACGCCGTCGCGGGCCTCGTCGCGCGAAAAGATCGCGTCGACGGCGCCGAGCACCGCCGCGGTCGAGCGGAAGGAGATGTCGAGGTCGAGGTTCCGCCACTTCTCGCCCGCCGCCTTGACCCTTTCGGAAAAGTGGGCGCGCATGCGCTCGAACGCCGCGGGATCGGCGCGCTGGAAGCTGTAGATCGACTGCTTCGCATCGCCCACGGCGAACACCGTCCGCACCGCATCCCGCGCGCCGAGCCCGGCGAAGAACTCCTCGGCCAACGCGGCGATGACCTCCCACTGCTCGGGATTGGTGTCCTGGGCCTCGTCGACCAGGATGTGGTCGAGCCCGCCGTCCAGCTTGAAAAGCACCCACGGCGCCGTGCCGGGGCGGCGCAGCAGATCGCGGGTCATGAGGATCAGGTCGTCGTAATCGAGCAGCCCGCGCGCCGCCTTGTGGTTCCGATAAGCCTCCAGGAGCCCGGCGCCGAGGGTGAGAGCGGCCGCGGTGGCGGCGGCGACCGCCACCGCCTTGCGCTTCTCGGCCACCTGTATGAGCCCTTCCGCCTCGGCGCGCAGCGCTTCCTCGGCCCCCGGCGCGGCCGCGGCGGCCTGCCGGGTGATCAGGGCTTTGCGCGGATTTCCTTCCTTCGTGAGATAGATCTCCACATAGTCCCCGAAATCGCCGGCGCGGGACTCGGGTTCGGCAAGCCAGCGGCCGAGCGCCGCGCCCCGTTCCCGGTCGGTCGTCGAGCCTTGGGCCAGGGCCTCGGCGGCGGCCCTCAAAGAGCGGCCGTCAAGGGCAGTGTCCTCGCACGCCGCGGCGACGATCGAGGCGTCGTCCTCGCCCTCGGTGACGCCCAAAAGCTCCCGCACCGCCGCGATCAACCCGTCGATCCCGTCGAAACGCGCGATCAGGCGCTTCAGCCTTCCCCTTTCCCCGGCCAGCTCCGCCATCAGCTCGGCGAAGGCGTCCGCATGGACGTGGCCCGTCGCTTCCGCAAGCGCGGCGGCCAGCGCCGCATCGGGTCCGTCATCCTCGTCGGCCCGGCGCGCGCGGACCAAGACCTCCTCGCGGGCGCCTTGGAGCATCTCGGCGGCGGTGCGCTCGTCCATCACCTGGAAATGGGGCGCGATAGCCGCCTCCACGGGGAAACGCCGCAAAAGGGACTGGCAGAAGGCGTGGATGGTCTGGATCTTCATGCCTCCCGGCACGTCGAGGACCTCCGCGAACAACCCCCGCGCGCGCCCGCGCGTACCGGCGTCCGGGGACTTGCCGGTGAGCCCGGCGAGGTCCTTGGCAAGGGCATCCTCCCCGAACGTCGCCCAGCGGCCGAGGCGCTCGTGGATGCGGTTCGCCATTTCCGCCGCCGCGGCCTTGGTGAAGGTGAGGCACAAGAGCCTTTCGGGCCGCGTTCCGTGCAGCATCAGGCTCAGGACCCGGTCGACCAGGACCTTGGTCTTGCCGGTCCCGGCGGAGGCCGCGACCCATACCGAGGCTTCCGGGTTGGCGGCCGGGCGTTGCGCCGCCTGCGGGTCCACCCTGTTGCCGGACCTGATCTTGGCTGGCCTGACCGTCACGACCCTTCTCCCCCGCCGTCCTCGGCGGCGCTCGACCATTCCTTGACCCGGGCGAGGTGATCGTAATCGCCATAACGCAACGCCTTGTCCGGGCGCGGCCGCGCGAGATAGGGGGTGGCCGGGTCGTCGAAACTGGCGATCAACCGCTCGAGCCCCTCGAGCGCGGCGCGCGCGAGCTCGGCCGGATCCCCCCGGACCGCCGTTTCCTTGCCCGCCGGCTCGCCCCCGCTCAAGTGCCAGTAGCCGAGCTCGCCGACCGGCAGCGCGGGAATGTCCTCGAAACCGCCGCGGGCCGCGATCGCCGCCTCGAGCGGAAGCTGCGGCGCGAACCCGCGCTCGAGGTCGGTCTGGCTCGGCGGGCTTCCGGTCTTATAATCGATGATGGCCAGCGCCGCCCGCCCGCGCCCGCCGCCCTCCTCGAGCCGGTCGATGCGGTCGGCCGCGGCGAGAAGGGTGAACGGCCCGCCCGGGCCGTCGAGCACCAGCTTGCCCCTGCGTTCGCTGGCGAGGGGGCGGGCCCGGGCGCGGCGGCGGCGTTCGGCGTCGGCGAACCACCGGGCGACGCGCTCGAACCGCGGCCACCAGAAGGCCCATACGCCGGGCCGGCTGAGGGCCGGGGCGAAGACCTCCCGGCCGATTTCAAGGAGCCGTTCACACGCGTCCTCAGGCAACTCGTCGGGCCATTCCCTCAAGAATCTGTCGAGGCATTCGTGGATGAAGGTGCCCCGCTCCGCGGCGCCGGGATCGGCATCGATGGGATCGAGGCGCCTCAGCCCCAGGACATGGCGCGCGTAAATCGCGTAAGGGTCGCGCATCCAGGTCTCGACCTCGGTCACCGACAAGCGCCGCGGGCGTGCCGCGACGGGCGGGCGCGGCATGGGCCGCTCCGGGTGAGCGAATTTCCCGGGACGGTCCAGCGACTGCTGCCAGTCAAGCCATGGCTCCGGCGTCATCAACGCGTTCTCCATGCCCGCGGCGGCGAGCACATTATCGAGCCGCAAAAGCCAGCGCGAGGGCACCGTGGGCGTGCCCTCGACCCGGGTCGCACGGGTCATGACCACCTTGGGCGCCGAGAAGGCCTGGGCGAAGTCGTGGGCCGAAAGGCCGATGCGCCGTTCGGGCAGCGGCAGGCCGAACTTCTCGCGCATGGGCCGGCTCATCCACGGATCGGTTTCCGCCTCGGGCGGCCAGGTGCCCTCGTTCAGGCCCCCGAGGACCATGAGGTCCGCATGCTGCAGGCGCGCTTCCAACGTCCCCCAGATGTGCAGGCGCGCATGAAGGCCATGGGAGGGCCGCACCACCCGGCCCGCGAGCAGCGCATCGAACAGCGCCGGATAGCGCGCCCCGCCGATCGGCGGGAAGCCGCGGCCGGCCCGGTAAAGCTCGGCGATGAAATCCGCCATCGCCTCGCCGTCCTCGCCGGCCCAGAGCCTTTCGCCGCCGCTTGCGGCGTCGCTCTCGGCCAGGGCCTCGGCGCAGGCGACGTGGCTTCTGAGAATTTCCGTTAAGGGGACGGCGCGATGGGCGAGCGCCGCCGCCAGCGGCCCCACCGCCCCGGCGATCGGGGCGAGCCAGCGGATCAGTCCACGACAGCGCTTGCCAGTCTTGCCGCCGTCGCGCGCGCGCGCCTCGAGCGCCGCCGTGACCCCTTCGAAGCCCGGCGCCGGTCGGGGCCCCCTGAGGATCGCCCTCTCGAGTTCGCGCACATTGGCCCTGAAAGCGCCCTCATTCATGCCGCCCGCCGCGAGGGGGTGCTTGAGCGCGGCGAGCAGCGCGAGCGGCGCCGCGCGTTGCGCCACCATCGCCGCCACCAGGCGCAGGAAGGCGCCGACCGGCGTTGCCGCCAGCGGCTTGCCCGCCGAATCGTCGACCGCGATGCCCCAACGCTCGAGTTCCGCCGCGACCCGGCGGGCGAGGCCGCGATCGGGCGTGACGAGGGCGGCGCTCTCACCCTCCCTCTCGAGGGCCTGGCGCATCATCAGGGCTATCGCGCCGGCCTCTTCCTGGGGGCCCGGGCAATCGAGCCGCGCCACACCGGCGAAGGCTTCGCCCGGCCAGGGCCCGATCCCGCCCGAGCCATGCGTGACGGCGGCCGGGCGCAGGGCCTCGTTGATCAGCGCCGCGCGCGCCAGGCGGGTCGATTCGAGGCCCGGCGCGTCCCACTCCTTGACCGCGTCGCGGGCGACGCCGATGTGTTCGAGCAGGCGGGCGAGACCGAACTGGGGATGGCTTTGCCCAAGCTTTTGCCAGCCCTCATCCGGCATCGCCACATCGAGCCCCGGCAGGATGACGCAGCCCGCGGGGAGACAAGCGACCACCTTGAGGAGATCGGCGGTGGCCGGGATGGAGCCGGTGGAGCCGGCCGCGATCACGGGGTCCGCCGGCGGGTCGCGGCGCCAGGCTTCGGCCTGGGCCTCGAGCACCAGGTTGCGCCGCCGGGCGGGATCGATGCAGCCCTCCTCGGCCAGAATGTCCGGCCAGTGCTCGGTGAGGATTCTCAGGAACTCCAGGGTTTCCTGCCAGTGACTCGCGTAGTCCTCGGGCGCCAGGCCGGCAAGGCGGTCGAAGCTCAAGCGCTCGGTCTGCACCTGGTCGAGCAGGCGGGCGAGCTCCGCCGCAAGCCGCGCCGCCTGATCGGCGCCCGGAGGCTCCGCCCAGCTCTCGCGTCCCAGCTCGAGGACGAACCGGGTCAGCAGCAGCTGCCGGCGCAGCCCGGAAATCGCCGGGGGCAGGTCGAAGCCCCCGGTGAATCCGGTCTCCGCGCCGCCGGAAAGGACGAGTTCGTCGGCGTCGATGTCGCCAAGCGGAATCATGCGCGGCAAAAGCATCGGCCGGCCGCCGCTCTGGCGCAGGAACGCTTCGCGCAGGCTGCGGCAGGCCCGGCGGGTGGGCAGGAGAATTGTGATGCGCGTGAGCGCCAAGGGATCGCGGACGCCCGCGCGCTTGCCGCGGGCCGCGCCTGAGGCCGCGCCCGCGATTCCTCCCCTGCCCCCACCTCTCGCGAGCACCCCCGCCGCCAGGGCGTCGACGAAGGGCAGGTCCGGCGGGATGGTGTAGACCGCGGCTTGCCCGTCCACGGCTTGACGGCGCCTGCGCGACGCGTTCATCCCCTCGCCTCGCTCGCGCCCCCGGCACGGAGAAACTTTTCCGCCCGCTGCAAACCTTCCGGAGTGCCGACGTGAAACCAGTCGCCTTCGTGGACGAGGCCGAAAAGCCGGCCTTTCGCCTGCGCCCGGTCGTAAAGGATGACGAGGGAGAACGGCCCATCGGGCGCGCCTGCAAGCAGGCGGGGGTGCAGGAGCTGCACGCCGGTAAACACGAACGGCGCCGTCTCCGCTTCGCCGCGCCGGCTGAGATCGCCCCGAGGGCCGAGGAAATAATCGCCGGACCCTTCGTAACCGACGGCGCTCGCCTTCGCTTGCAGGAGAAGCAGCGCGTCCATCCTTGCCGTGTCCCAAGCGCGCGCGAGGCGCGCAAGCGCGGGATCGAGCCCGTCGCGCCAGAGGGCATCGGCGTTGACGACGAAAAACGGCCGGCGCCCCAGCCGGGGAAGGGCCCACTTGACGCCGCCGCCGGTCTCCAGCAGCTCGGGCAGGCGCACGAGGTGAATCCTGGGCCGGCGGCGGCCCTCGAGATGGCTTGCGATCATTTCGCCCTTGTAATGGATATTGACCACGCAGTCCGTCACGCCGGCGGCGGCCAAATGATCGAGCGCGTGGTCGAGCATCGCCTTGCCGGCGACCGGGATCAGCGGCTTCGGCACATGCTCGCTCAGCGGGCGCATGCGCAGCCCCAGACCCGCCGACAGCACCATGGCCCGGCGGTACTTCTGAACCCGCCCGGCCGCGGCCGGCCCGGCCCTTTGCCCCGCCCGCGCGCGCGCACGGGACGTCCTCATGCCGTGACCTCGTGTTTCGGGATGCGGCGCAGGGCGGGCGGGATGTGCCGCTCGAACCAGCTTCGCATCGGCTCGAGCACGGCATGGGCGAGATCGTGTTCCAGAAGACGCCAGACCCGCGGGATGTGGGCGAGGTACGCGGGCTTGCCGTCGCGCACGCAAAGCCGCGTGAAGATGCCGATGATCTTGGCGTTGCGCTGGGCCGCGAGAATCGCCGAGCTGGCGGCGAAGGCATCGCGGTCGAGGCCGGGGAAGGCGGCCAGGTAACGGGCGTTCATTTCCCCCGCAAGGCCGGGTTTCAGGTCCCGGCGCGCATCTTCAAGAAGCGAGATCAAGTCGTAGCTCACGGGGCCCGCCACGGCGTCCTGAAAGTCCAGAAGCCCGCAGGCCCTGACCCCCTTGCGGTCCGGAAGCCACATCAGGTTATCGACGTGATAGTCGCGCAGCACCAGGGCTTCGGGCACCTTGCGGGCAAGCGGCAGCAGCTCCCGCCAGAGCCCGAAATAGCGCCGCTCCGCCGCCTCGCCAAGGCGCTCCCCCGCAATCGCCGGGACGTACCACTCGACCAGCAGCCCGGCTTCCTCGAGCAGCCGTGCGTCATCGTAGTGCGGCAAATCGGGCGGCATGGCGGCGGCCGGGGGCTTGCGGTGAAGCGCGATCAACACGTCGACGGCCAGGGCATAAAGCGACGTTTCGTCGGCGTCGTTCTCGAGCAGCCGGGTGTAGGTGTCGTCGCCGAAATCCTCGATCACCAGGAGGCCCGCCGCGATCTCGGCGGCGAAGATCCGGGGCGCGCTGAAACCAAGGGCGCGCAAATGGTCGGCGACGGCGATATAGGGCCGGACATCCTCCAGGGGCGGCGGCGCGTCCACCAGTAGGGCGCGGCGCTTTCCGTCCGAAAGCCGCTCGCGGCGGCGGAATGACGCGTCCCCGCCCATCGGCGTGCGCTTCGCCTCTCCCCAGCCGTTTGCCGCAAGGAACGCGCCGATCAGGGCGTCGCGCTCAGCCATGAAGGGGCAACTCCTCGAGCCTGTCGCGCCATCGCCCGTGTCCGGTCAGCCGCGCCCTGCGGGCCTCATCCCCCTCGGCCAGCTCGAGGTGGACATCGAGCCAGTCGCGAGGACACAGGGGCCCGAGACGCTCCGGCCATTCGATGAGCGAGATCGCCGCCGCGAAGGCCTCCTCGATGCCGAGCTCGAGCACATCGCCGGCGCGTTCGACCCGCAAGAGGTCGAAATGCCACACCAGAACACCCCCGAAATCGTAGGTCTGCACCAGGGTGAAGGTCGGGCTCGGGACCTCCTCGTCCTCGCCTTTCCCGTCCCGCGCGGCGCGGGCGCGGATGAAGGCGCGCGCGAAAGTGGTTTTGCCCGTCCCGAGGTCGCCCGAAAGCCCGATCACGTCGCCGCGCCCGGCGACACCCGCCAAGGCTTCCGCCAGGGCGGCCGTCGCCTGCGGATCAGGAAGGGCGATCTCGATCACGGCGTGAGTCCGGGACCGCGGGTGCGGGCGGGCCGACATGAACCTGTTTGTAACCGCCCCCCTTCTTGCCCGCAACCTCCGAAGGGGGAACGGAGAAGCCCCCGAGCGCCCTGCAACGGCGCTCCGGCGATGGGAACGGCGAGGGTGCGGCGAATCATTGCGGGGCTCGATAAGCGCGGCAAGCGCCGTCATTTTAGGGGCCGCGATCCCGCCCCGTTTTCCGTCCTTCGGAGGTTCCATGTCGTCTTTTCCCCATCGCACTAAAGTTGTCGTGATCGGCGCCGGGCCGGTCGGTCTATTCGCCGTCTTCGAGTGCGGCACGGTGGGAACCCAAAAAAGTATTGCTTTTTGGGGACCCCCCTGAGGATGAAATGCCACGTCGTCGGCGTGCTGGACATGTTGGGCGGGATGCGCGGCGGTGCGGGGCGCAGCGCCCGAGCGGGGCGGCCGGGAGAACGGTTTTCGCGGCGGCCCTTACGCGTCGCCGGTAACGCCCTCGGCCGTTTCCTGCGTCGCCTTGGCGGGCAGACGGCAGGTCACGGTCGTGCCTTCGCCGGGTGTCGATTTCAGTTCGATCTCGCCGCCATGGAGCTCGATAAAGCTTTTCACCAGCACGAGGCCCAGTCCGATTCCCGGACTGCGTCCCCCGGTGCGCGCCGCGTGCTCGAACTTGCCGAAGACCCGCGCCTGGTCGTCTTCGGGGATGCCGGCGCCCGTATCGGCCACCGTCAGAACGATGTTCTCGCCGTCGCGCTTCGCGGACAGGGTGATCTTTCCCTTCTCCGGCGTGTGCCGGATGGAATTGCTGATCAGGTTGAACAGCGCCTGTTTCAGACGCCGCCCGTCGGCCACCATCTCGCCGATGTTCTTGGCGCAGTCGAGCTTGAGCGCGACACCTTGCTTGATGGCCCTTTCCTCGAAAAGGCCCAGCAGGCTCGTCATCATGGCTTTAATGTCCACCGGCTGCAGTTCGAGCGCCAGGCGTCCGGCCTGGATCATCGCCAGATCCAGGATGTCGTCGATGAGGTGCAGGAGCTGCTGCGAGGATTCGAGGATGCCGCGGGTGTAATCGACCTGGCGCTCGTTCAAGGTGCCGAAATACTGGTTGGCCAGGATTTCCGTGAATCCGATGATGGTGTTGAGCGGGGTGCGTAACTCGTAGGACATATTGGCGACGAACTCGGATTTGAGCCGGTCGGCGGTCTCCAGGGCCTCGTTGCGCTCGCGCAGCGCGCGCTCGATATTGATGCTGTCGGTCACGTCCAGGTAACTGAACAGAATGGCGCCATCGGGAAGCGGCACGCTCGCGTAATCGAGGACGGTGCCGTCCGTGCGTTCGAAGCGCCCGGTCCTCGGCGTGTGGTCGATCGTCCGCGAGATGACCTTTTCCTTGAACGACGGCCAGTCCCCGTCGTAACGGAACAGATCCTTGGCCCCTTCGACGATTTCGGTCACCCTCGGCTCACCCTCCATGGTCTCGGGCGTGAAGTGCCAAATGCGTTCGTAGGCCGGATTGTGCAGTTTCAGACGCCCGTCGTCGCCGAACACGGCGACGGCTTCGTGGAGGTTGTTCAGGGACTCCCGCTGCACGGCGATGAGCGTGTTGTAAGAGCGCTCCAGGGTCAGCCTGTCGGTGACGTCCTCGAATGTGAACAACAGTCCGCCGAAGGGATGGGGATTGACGACCGTCCTCAGGACCCGCTCATCGGGCAGGTGCATGAGTTCCTCAGAGGGTTCGATGAGCGAGGTGTAAAGCTCGAGGCGCTCCTTCTTGTAGGCCTGGAAATCGACCTGTTCCGGCAGGCGGCGGTGGGCCCTGAGCTCCTCGAGGATCTCGCCGTGGGTCGGCTCGGTCCGCAGCCACTCCTCATCGAGGCCCCACAGGTTCGCGAAGTTGGCGTTGAAGAATTGCAACTTTGTGTCGGGGCCGAAGATGACGATGGCCGTGCCGAGCTTCTCCAGCACCTCACCGTGGGCGGCGACGTGCCGGGCCATTGTGTCCTGGGCCTGATCGAGGTCGGTGCGGTCGAGGGCGAAGCCGGCAACCTGGCCGGAGTCCGGCAACGGCAGTTCGGTGATTTCCAGAAGCCGCCGCGATCCGTCGATCACCACGTGAAGGCTTTGCGTCTGCGCCGCCCCGGAGGCCTTGGCGCGCTCGGCCGGCTCCCTGCCCCAGCCGGCCGGCCCGCCGGCGATCTCCTTCTGCCCGGCGACCGCGGCGGACGGGGAGTCGGCGCCCACGGCAAGCGCATAGCCGCGGTTGCATTCCAAGAGATCCAGATCGGGAGACCTGAGCCAGATCGGTATGTCGACGGCGTCGAGCAGGCGCCGGAACGTCTCGCGCTCGGCCGTAAGGGAAGCCACTGATTGGGTGAGTCGCGCGGTTTGAGCGGCGGCGGCGCTCACGTCGCGAAACCACACCATGTCGGCCAGGGGCTCGTTTTGGGGTCCGGCGGCCCGCGTTCCCGTGACCTCGAAGGTCCGCCCGCCATCCCCGCTCTTCAGCGCCAGCCCAAATCCCTGGCCGTTTTCCCTGAGCCCCGCCACCGCCTTTTCGAGCCGGGCGGCGTCATCGGGCTTGAGCCGCTGGGTGATATCGGCAAAGGCCTTGATGTCGTCCCCGGCGGCGCCCAACACCCCGGCCAGGCTGGGGCCGACGCTCGCCGTCCCGTCGGCCAGGCTCCATGAAAAAAACCCCGCTCGCGCGACCGCAACCAGCGCCTCGTATCTTCGCGCCCGGGCCCGGGCGCGTTCGATCTCGAGCGCCTGGGCTTGACGCCGGCGCCGTTGGGTTAACGCGACCAGGACCGCGGCGATCAGGCCGCCAAGAAGCACCCCGGCCGTGGCGGCGAAAACCGCCACCTCCGAGTCGGTCGCGGCAAAGGCCCGCGAGGGCAAAAGGATACAAAAAGCGGCCGCGCCGAGCCGCCATAACGGCACATTCATGGCGCACATCTTCGCCAAAGCGTCGCGCGCCGAGTGTAGGCCCCATGGGCCTCGGGAACAAGTCCGGCGCAGGCCGATACGCGTAGACGCGAGCCTAAAGACGCATGACCGCGTGCGGGGAAAGAGATCGATCAATACCGGTAGTGCTCCGACTTGTATGGCCCGTCGACCGGCACCCCGATGTATTCCGCCTGTTTTGCGGTGAGCCCGGTGAGCTTCGCGCCGACCTTGTCGAGGTGCAGCCGCGCCACCTTTTCGTCGAGGTGCCGGGGCAGGAAGTAAACCTTGTTCTCGTATTCCGCGTGGTTCTGCCACAGCTCGACCTGCGCCATCACCTGGTTGGTAAAGGACGCGCTCATCACGAAGCTCGGATGCCCCGTGGCGCAACCGAGATTGACCAGGCGTCCTTTCGCCAGCACGATCAGGCGCTTGGCGTCCGGAAACACGACCTCGTCGACCTGCGGCTTGACCTCCTCCCAGACCAGATTCTTGAGCGCGGATATCTGAATTTCGCTGTCGAAATGCCCGATATTGCAGACGATGGCGCGGTCCTTCATGACGCGCATGTGGTCGATGGTGACGATGTCGACGTTGCCCGTGGCGGTGACGAAAATGTCGCCGATGGGCGCGGCGTCCTCCATGGTGGTGACCTGATAGCCTTCCATCGCCGCCTGCAGGGCGCAGATGGGATCGATCTCGGTGATCATGACCCGGGCCCCCTGGCCGCGCAGTGACGCGGCACAGCCCTTGCCGACCTCGCCGAAGCCGCAGACCACGGCGACCTTGCCCGCCAGCATCACGTCGGTCGCCCGTTTGATCCCGTCGATCAGGCTCTCGCGGCAGCCGTAAAGGTTGTCGAACTTCGACTTGGTTACCGAGTCATTGACGTTGATCGCCGGAGCCAGGAGAGTCCCGGCCTTCTGCATGTCGTCAAGGCGCAGCACCCCGGTGGTGGTCTCCTCGGAGATCCCCTTCACATCGGCCATC
>CBESNX010000016.1:0-13920 GCA_965531025.1 uncultured bacterium | reverse complement strand
TTCGCTGAGCGAGGTCAGGATGCCGGAGCCCTCGCGCGGAAATTTGCGGACCCTGCGCACGCCGTCTTCGCCGATGACCAGCTTGGCCCGCAGCCATTCCCGCCGGTTCGGCTTTTTCCTGAAGTCGAAATCGGCCGGCACGCGGTAGGTGACGGGCTCCGCCCATTTTCCGCCGGCCAGGACCGACAGGACGGGCCGCGCAAAGCGCAGGAGACAAAGCGCCGCGGCCACCGGGTTGCCGGGCAGACCCAGGAAAACCGTGCCGCCAATCTGTCCGAACGCCAAGGGGCGGCCGGGCTTGATGGCCAGCTGCCAGAAATGGATGCGGCCAAGCGCGCGCAAAGCCGCGATGACATGGTCCTCCTCGCCCCGTGACGCACCACCGGAGGTGATCACCACATGGTGATCGGCCGCTGCCCGGCCGATTGCCTCGCGCACGGTGGCTTCCATATCGGCAAGGATGCCGAGGTCACCGACCGCGCAGCCCATGTCCCGCAGCATGGCGTCCAGCATGTAGCGGTTGGAGTCATAAACCCCGCCGGGCGGTAGAGACTGTCCCGGCTCGCGCAGCTCATTGCCCGTCGAGAACAGGGCGACCCGCAAGGGCCGGTACACCTCGAGCGACGCGCGGCCGAGCGAGGCCGCCACGCCTATATCCTGCGGTCTCAGCCTGAGGCCGCGCTCCAGGACCATGGCGCCCTTGGGGATGTCCTCGCCCGCTTTTCGGCGATTCGCGCCGCATTTGACGCCAGGGGGGATCACCACCCACGTTCCCTCGCGCCGGACGTCCTCTTCCATGATCACCGTATCCGCACCGCCGGGCATCATGGCCCCGGTGAAAATGCGCCCGGCGGCTCCCGGCCCCAGGGGCTTCCCCGCCGCATCGCCCGCGGCGGCGCGCTCCGTCACCCGCAGCCGGGTTTCACCCTCGGGCGTGAGGTCGGAAAAGGCGAACGCGTAACCGTCGACCGCGGCGTTGTCGAACCCCGGCACGTTACGCCCGCTCGTCACCGGATCGGCAAGGAAGCGGCCGTGCGCTTGCGCCAGCGGCACGGTCTCGGTCGCGACCACGCAGCTGACCCGTTCAGCCAACAGCGCCAGGGCGTCAGCCACGCTCATCCTTTTGCCCTCGTGGGCGAAACAGTCATCGGCAAGCTGGGTCACTGGACGGCACCAAGACGGCAGTGGGTCAGGATGAAGTCCGCGACCGCTTCGGCGTCATCGAGCGGCAGCACGGGGACCTCTATATCGGGGATGGGGCGGTCGGAGGCCACGGCGACGATGTGCGGATCGTCCGGCGCCATGAGTGGCTTTCCTATTTCCGCCCGGAAGACCTCCACCTTATCGTGGCTCAATCTCTTGAACCCCTCGACGAGGACCAGGTCGACATCGGACATGCGTTCGAGAAGCTCCGTCAGGCCTGGCTCCGGCTCTTCGCGCAGTTCATGCATCAAGGCCCAACGTCTGGCCGAAGAAACCACGGCCTCGGTGGCGCCGGCGGCGCGGTGCTCGTAGCTGTCCTTGCCCGGCTGGTCTATATCGAAGGTGGGGTCGGCGTGCTTGACGGTGGAAACGCGCAAGCCCCGGCTGGTCAACAGGGTAACCAGCCGCACCACCAACGTCGTCTTGCCGCTGTTTTTCCAGCCCGCTAAACCCAGAACCTTCATGGCGGTCCGATCCCTTGGCTTTGGCCCCTGGCAAGGGCCGCGATCAACGGCCATACACCCCGCGCCGGCCGGATATTTCGAACCGGGCGGTCATCGTCAACCGCCACCGCGGTGATTCGGAATGAAGGGCTGGCAGCCGTCGATGGTGAAGGCGCCGATGGCTTGCTGGCCCTCGGCCGACGTGATCCAGTCAGCCAATACCCGCGCCTCGGTGTGTTTGACATGGGCGTGTTTCCGCGGGTTCACAAGGATGATGCCGTACTGGTTGAACAAACGTTGGTCGCCTTGGACGAGCACCGTAAGCGTCCTGCGGTTCCGGAAGCTCATCCAGGTGCCATGATCGCTGAGCGCATACGCGCTCAT
The DNA here is from genome assembly GCA_965531025.1 of uncultured bacterium. Lineage (GTDB taxonomy): Bacteria > Pseudomonadota > Alphaproteobacteria > SMXQ01 > SMXQ01 > CBESNX01. The sequence continues at coordinate 11,890 of CBESNX010000016.1, read as the reverse complement.
GGCCGCGGCAATGTTCAGTGTCGCACCCATGCCGGATCCGGCTTCGCGGTGCCATTTGTTGGGCCTTGCCGCGGGATCGATCCCCGCCGCCTTCCACAGTCGGCGTTCGGCCTTGTGCGTTCCGCTGTCGTCGCCGCGTGATACGTAGGCGGCGCGCGCCCGTGCAATCTTGCGAAACGCGGCGACGGCATCTTTGAGCCCGTTGATTCCGGCGGGGTCATCTCGCGGCCCCACGAGAATGAAATGGTTGTACATAACCTCGCGGCGCTCAACACCATAGCCTTCGGCGACAAACTTCAATTCAGACGCCCGGTCGTGCACCAGCACCACGTCCACGTCGCCATTCCTGGCGGCGCGAAGGGCCTGTCCCGTCCCAACCGTCAAGACATGGACCTTGATCCCGGTCTTGGCTTCAAATATCGGCAGAAGATAGGCCAGAAGACCGGAGTTGTCCGTCGATGTGGTGGCGGCGAGCATGACCGACTTTTCGGCGGCTGACGCCGAGAAGGCCGCGCTCAGCATGCCCGCGGCGGCGGCAAGACGCAGGAAGTACGAGGTGATCGTCATCACGCAATCTCTTCGCCCGCAAGCCGACTTTATGCGAGCAGCTCGCCCCTTAAAAAGGCTTGTGCAAGCGCCGTGCGCGGGCGCTCGAAGAACTCTTCGGCCGGGCCGCGTTCGACGAGGCGGCCTTGATGCATGAAAATGACATCATCGGCGAGACGCCGCGCCTGTCCCAGGTCGTGGGTGGTCATGATGATCTTGGCTCCGCCTTCATGGATGGCGTTGATCATGTTTTCCACCGCCCGGGTGGCCGCCGGATCGAGATTCGCCGTTGGTTCGTCGAGGAACAGCACCTCCGGCTCCAGCGCCCAGGCCCGGCAGAGCGCGAGCCGCTGCTGCTCTCCGGCTGACAAGACGCGCGCCGGCCGGGACCGCAAGTCAAAAAGACCCGCCCGTGTCAAAGCGTTCGCGACCATGGCGCGCCGACGCTTGAGCGGCGTCTTGCGCAGCCTCAAGACGTAGTCCAAATTCGCGGCAACCGACCGGCGCAAGGTGATCGGGCGCTGGAACACCATGGCCTGACGCCCCGCCGCCTTGTCGGCGCCGGGCCCCTGCCAGCGTACCGCGCCGGAGGTTGGCGGCAACAGGCCATGGCACAGCCGGAGAACGAGGCTCTTGCCGGCGCCGTTCGGGCCCAGAATTATCGTGCGCTCACCGGTGTCGAACTCGGCGGAAAAGTCCTTGACCAGGTGGGCGCCGTCCACATCGTAAGAGACCCGGTCGAACACCACCGGGAGGATCGGGGATTCGCCGGACATCACGGCCGCCCGCCTCAGCCTTGAAACCTGTACGCCACGTCTCGCACGACGTAGGCGGCGGCGTTCACGCCGAGCGACATCGCGAGCAGGATCATGCCGAGGGCCAATGCGAATTCGAGGTTGCCCTTGCTGGTCTCCAGCGCAATGGCCGTGGTCATGACGCGCGTTAAATGATCGATGTTGCCGCCCACGATCATGACCGCGCCGACTTCCGCGCTGGCGCGTCCGAAGCCCGCGAAAACCGCCGTGAACAGGCTGAATCGGCCGTCCCAGAGCAAGGTTCCGACGGCCCGGCCGGGAGAGACCCCGAGGGATGTGAGCTGCTCCTTGTATTCCTGCCACAGGTCGTCGATCGTCTGACGCGCCAGCGCCGCGATGATCGGCGTCACCAATATGCACTGGGCGATGATCATCGCCGTCGGCGTGAACAGCAGGTTGAAAACGCCAAAAGGGCCCGAGCGCGAGAGCAGGAGATAGACCAACAGGCCCACGACCACCGGCGGCAGGCCCATTAAGGCGTTGATGAGCACGATGAGCCCGGAGCGTGCGGGAAATCTGAACAAAGCCACAGCCGCGCCGAGCGGCAGGCCGATCACGGCGGCCAGGGCGACCGCCGTAAGACTCACGCGCAGTGCCAGGCCAATAATTTCGACGAGATCACGGTCGAAATCGACGATCAGCGTTAGCGCCGTCCCAAGCGCAGTGTAGAATTCACTCATTTAGCCTTGACGCCTAGCCTTGACGCCCCGTGATTTTCCCCATACGAGCCTGTCCACGCCCGTGCCCGACTTGTCATGGCGGATTGCCCGACGGCACGGCATCGGTCCAAGCACGCATTCGGCGTTGCGTTCCGGTTTTATACCGGTCGAACGAAATCGCCAAGTTTTGCGAGATGGCGTTCGGCTTCCTCCAGATCCTCGGGGCGGTTCGTGTTGAAGAAAGGATCGATGGGAACCGTCGCGAAATCGACCTCGGTCAAGCGGTGGCGCGCGGTCCACACGTCCACCTTACGGACCGCGTGTTCGGTCATCGCGAGGCGCAAGTCGTTGGCCAGGCGAACGGGCCACAGGCCGAAGACCGGGTGCGCCCGCCCGCCGGAACTGGCGCAGGCCATGTCCGCGCCTTGCTCCGCGATGCGCCTCATCGCGCGCGCTACGAAGTCGAGCGGGAAAAATGGGGTGTCGGCGGCGAATGTCGCGATCCAGCGGCAATCCGGTCGGTTGGCGCGCGCCCATTCCATGCCGGTCAGGACCCCCGCAAGGGGCCCGGCGAAACCTTCGATGACATCGGCGGCCACGGGCAGGCCAAAAGCGGCGAAGCGTTCCGCGTCGCCATTGGCATTGAGCACGACGGCGTGGACCTGCGGCCGGGCCCGTTCGATCACGTGATCCAAAACCGTTCGGCCGCCGAGCCCGAGGAGGCATTTGTCACCGCCGCCCATGCGGCGCGCCAGTCCGCCCGCCAGCAGCACGCCCACCACACCGGCCGCCTGAGCCATGGGTCGTCCCTCCCGGCGCAATCCATCACCGCCTGAAGAAGAACGCATGGATTCGCCGGGTTGTCGGCGAGGACGAGACCCGCATCGGCAGGGTCAGCCTTCGCTCGCGGCGCGGCTCGCCTTGCGCTGATGGCGGGGCGATTCCTCGGCAACGTAATCCGGATCGGCGTCGTAGACGATCCGCTCTTCCCCTGCCAGCGTGACGAAGCGCTTGCCCCTGGCCCGTCCGATCAGCGTCAGGTTGGCTTCGCGGGCAAGATCGACCCCCCAAGCCGTGAAGCCGGAACGCGAAATCAGGATCGGAACGCGCATCTGCACCGACTTGATGATCATTTCGCTCGTCAGGCGTCCGGTGGTGTAGAAAATTTTGTCTTCCGGCTCGATCCCTTTGAGCAACATGTAGCCCGCGATCTTGTCGACGGCGTTGTGCCGACCGACGTCCTCCATGTAGATGAGCGGCCTGTCCTCTTCACACAGGACACAGCCGTGGATGGCCCCGGCCTTCAGGTACAGGCTCGGGGAGGTGTTGATCTTCTTCATCAGCGCATAGAGCCAAGTGGTCCGCAAAACGGCGTCCTTGCAAAGCTCTATGCTCTCGAACTTCTCCATCATATCGCCGAACACCGTGCCCTGGGCGCAGCCGGAGGTTCTGACCTTCTTTTGCAGCTTTTCCTCGTAGTCGGTCTCGCGTTTGGTGCGCACGACGACGACTTCGAGATCGTCGTCGTATTCGATGCCGGTGATCTCGTCGTCGGGCCGCAGCATGTTCTGGTTCAGCAAGTAACCGACCGCCAGATATTCGGGGTAATCCGCGATCGTCATCATGGTGACGATCTCCTGGCGGTTGAGGAACAGGGTGAGCGAGCGCTCCACCACGACCGAGGTCTCGACCCGGTTGCCCTCGTGGTCGACGCCGCTCACCTGCTGCGCCAGACGAGGGTTCTCGGGATCGGGTCTAACCAGATACTCTCTCATTCTTCGAAGCCCGCTCAATGGCAATCATGGGATCGGGGGACGACACAAGCCGGGCGCGAAGGCGTGCGTTGTCTCACTCGGCCGCCGCCGCCGTCGCGATTTTCTCCACCCGCGCGGCGCAGAACTTGAACTCCGGAATCTTGCCGACGGGATCGAGGGCCGGGTTCGTCAGCAGGTTGGCCGCCGCTTCCACGTAGCAGAAGGGAATGAAGATCACCCCTTGGGGCACGGCGCTGTCGACCCGCGCGGTAATGTCGATCGCTCCCCGGCGCGTGGCTATGCGAATCACGTCCCCGGGCTGCGCGCCGATATTGCTCAATTCGGCCGGCGCCAAGCTGGCGACCGCCTCGGGCTCGAGATCGTCGAGCACCGCGGCGCGCCGGGACATCGCCCCGGTATGCCAGTGTTCCAGCTGGGTGCCGGTCGTGAGAATCATCGGGTAGGCGTCGTCCGGCTCCTCGTCGGGGGGAATGATCGAGGCCGGGACGAACTTGCCGCGGCCGGTCTCCGTGGGGAAGCCGTCGCCAAACACCACGTCCTCGCCGGGCGCGTCCGGCGCGCCGCAGGGATAGATCACCGCGCTCTCCCGGTCCAGCCGGTCCCAGCTGATGTTATCGAGGGACGGCATGGCCGTTTCCATCTCGGCATAGACGTCGCGGGGATGGCCGTAGTTCCAGTCGAGACCGATGCCCCGCGCGATTTCCTGGATGATCCACCAGTCCTGCCGGGCCTCGCCGGGCGGATCGAGCGCCTGGCGCCCCATCTGGATCTGCCGGTTGGTGTTGGTCACCGTTCCGTCCTTTTCGGGCCACGCGGTCGCCGGCAGCACGACATCGGCGTAGAACGCGGTTTCGGTCAGAAACAGGTCCTGGACCACCAGATGCTCGAGCTTGGCCAGCCCCTCGCGCGCGTGATGCGAGTCCGGATCCGACATCGCCGGATTCTCGCCCATGATATACATGCCTTTGATCTTGTCGGCATGGACCGCGTCCATGATCTCGACGACCGTGAGCCCCGGATCGGGGTCCAGTTTCGCGCCCCAAAGGTGCTCGAACGCGGATTTGTTGTCCGCCTTTCCGACGAACTGGTAATCCGGGTACATCATCGGGATAAGACCCGCATCGGACGCGCCTTGGACGTTGTTCTGGCCGCGCAAGGGGTGCAGGCCCGTGCCGGGGCGTCCGACCTGGCCGCACATGAGCGCGAGCGAGATCAGGCAGCGGGCGTTGTCCGTGCCGTGCACGTGCTGCGAGATGCCCATGCCCCAGAAGATTATCGCCGCGGTGGCGCGCGCGTAGGCGCGGGCCACGGCGCGAATGGTCTCGGCGTCGATGCCGCAAATCGCGGCCATCTTGTCCGGCGCGTAATTCTTGAGGTGCTCCTTGAGCGTCTCGAAGCCCTCGGTGTGCGTCTGGACGTACTGCTTGTCAAAGAGATCCTCGGCGACGATCACGTGCATCATCGCGTTCAAGAGCGCGACGTCGGTGCCCGACTTGAACTGCAGCATGTAGGTGGCGTGGCGCTTCAGCGCCTGGCCGCGCGGGTCCATCACGATCAGCGTCGCGCCCCGTTTGGCGGCGTTCTTGAAGTATGTCGCGGCCACCGGGTGGTTCTCGGTCGGATTGGCGCCGATGACGACGATGACTTCGGCGTTCCGGACCTGCGTGAAGGTCGCCGTCACCGCGCCGGAGCCGATCGTCTCCAAGAGCGCCGCCACCGACGAGGCGTGGCAGAGCCGCGTGCAATGGTCGACGTTGTTGCTGCCGAAGCCGGTGCGAACGAGTTTCTGGACCAGATACGCCTCCTCGTTCGAGCCCTTGGCCGATCCGAAGCCCGCGAGCGCCCGCGGGCCGTCGCGGTCGCGGATGGTTTTGAGCCCCTTGGCCGCGAACTTGAGGGCTTCCTCCCAGCTCGCCTCGCGGAAGTGCGTGAGCGGGTTGGCCGGATCGATGTCCGGATCGACGAGCTTGGGCGCGTCGTCGCGGCGGATGAGGGGCTTCGTTAAGCGGTCGGGATGAGTGATGTAGTCGAAACCGAAGCGGCCCTTGACACAAAGCCGGTTCTCATTCGCGGGGCCGTCGCGGCCGTCCACCCAGAGCAGGTGGTTGTCGCTGATGTTGTAGGTGATCTGGCAGCCGACGCCGCAGTAGGGGCAGACGCTCTCGATCTTCTCGTCCACCTCGACATGCCCCACGCCGGCCTCGTCCACCACCGTCGCCGGCATCAGCGCGCCCGTCGGGCAGGCCTGCACGCATTCGCCGCAGGCCACGCAGGTGCTCTCGCCCATGGGATCGTCGAAGTCGAACACGATCTTGGAGTAGGCCGCGCGCCCGGCCATGCCGATCACGTCGTTGACCTGGACCTCGCGGCAGGCCCGGACGCACAGATTGCAGTGGATGCAGGCGTCGAGATTCACCGCCATGGCGGGATGACTCGGATCCGGCGCCGGCGCGGCGCGGGCGGGGAAACGGCTGTCCGTCACGTCCATCCGCTCCGCCCACCGCCACAGCTTGGATTCGGGATGGTGCGCGAGCTTGCGTTCGGGCTGGTCGGCGAGCAGCAGCTCCATCACCATGCGGCGCGAGAAGCGCGCCCGCTCGGAGGCGGTCAAGACCTTCATGTCCGGCGTCGGCTTGCGGATGCAGGAAGCGGCCAGAACCCGCTCGCCCTCGATCTCGACCATGCAGGCGCGGCAATTGCCGTCGGACCGGTAGCCCGGCTCCGGCGCGTGGCAGAGGTGGGGGATCTCGATGCCGAGCCGGTAAGCGACCTGCCAGATGGTCTCGCCCGGGGCGGCGTCAACGGCCTTCCCGTCGAGGGTGAATTCGATGGCGTCGCTCATGTCACGCACGCTGGATCCTCACGTCGTCCCGAAAATATTTTAGCACAGATAGCACCGGATTGGGCGCCGCCTGACCGAGGCCGCAGATCGAAGCGTCGGTCATGGCCCGGCTCAGCTCCATGAGCAGCGGCTCGTCCCACTCTTCTTTTTCCATCAGTTTGACGGCCTTCTCCGTGCCGACGCGGCAGGGCGTGCACTGGCCGCAGCTCTCGTCCTCGAAGAAGCGCATCAGGTTGAGCGTCACAGCCTTCATGTTGTCCTTGTCCGACAGGATGACCACCGCATGGGAGCCGATGAAGCAGCCGTGCTCTTCCAAGGTGCCGAAATCGAGCGGGATGTCCGCCAGGGATTCGGGAAGGATGCCGCCGGAGGCGCCGCCGGGCAGATAGCCCTTGAAGGCATGGCCGTCCTCCATGCCGCCGCAGTATTCCTCGACCAGCTCGCGGGCGGTAATCCCGGCCGGCGCAACCTTGACGCCGGGCTCCTTCACGCGGCCCGAGACCGAGAAGCTGCGCAGCCCCCTGTGGCCGTTGCGGCCCTGGCTCGCGAACCACTCCGGCCCCTGCTCGAGAATTTCGCGAATCCAGTGGACGGTCTCGACGTTGTGGATCAGCGTCGGACGGCCGAAAAGCCCCACCTGGGCGGCAAAGGGCGGCCGGTGGCGCGGCAGCCCGCGCTTGCCTTCCATGCTTTCCAGCATCGCCGATTCTTCGCCGCAGATGTAAGCGCCGGCGCCGCGGCTGAGATGGATGCCGCCCGGGGGCGCGAGACCCGCCTGTTCGAGCTTCGGAATCTCCCGCAGCAGGATCTCGCGGACGGCGGGGTATTCGTCTCGAAGATAAATGTAGGCCGCTTCCGCCTCCACGCCCCAGGCGGCGATGAGCGTGCCCTCGAGAAAGCGGTGCGGGTCGCGCTCCATGTAATACCGGTCCTTGAAGGTTCCGGGCTCGCCTTCATCGGCATTGATCGCCACCATCCGCGGTTTCGGCTCCTGGCGCACGAACCCCCACTTCCGGCCGGCCGGGAAACCGGCGCCGCCGAGCCCGCGCAGCCCGGCCTCGTCCAGGGCCGAGATCACGCTTGCCACCTTCCGGCGGCCTTCCAGGCAATCCTTGAGCAGCGCATACCCACCCTCCGCACGGTAGTCCTCGAACGAGACGTAACCGGGGATCTCGGGATGGAACGTCTCGTTCGACACGGCCTCGGCGACGGCGTTGACCGTTGCGCCATCGACGTGGAAATGGCCGACCTCCGCGACCGGGGCCACATCGCAGCGACCCATGCACGGGGCGCGCACGACGCGGACATTCCGACCGAGCGCACCGGGCAAACCTTCAAGCAGCTTCCGCGCGCCCATCATTTCGCAGGTGAGGCTGTCGCAGACCCGGACCGTGACGGGGGGCGGCGGCGCATCCCCTTCCTTCACCACGTCGAAATGCGCGTAAAACGTCGCTACCTCGTACACCTCGGCCATCGCCAGGCGCATCTCATGCGCCAGCGCCGCGAGATGAGCGGCCGAGAGGTGGCGGTAGGTGTCCTGAATGAGGTGCAGATACTCGATCAGAAGGTCCCGCCGGCGTGGACGATCGCCAAGCAGCGCTTGGATCTCCTCGAGCGCTGAGGCGTCAACCTGACGACCCTTTGGCGTTCGCCCCCCTCGCTTGCGTCCCGCCCCGGGATGCCGGCGCTCCACGCCCGTTTCTTCTATCTCGGACATCGCATAAAACCCGTGTCGTCGGTTCCCCGCTCCGCTGACGCGCCGGTCACTTATGTCAATGAACCGGATGCGCTGCGTAAGGCTACATTTTACTTGCTCGGCGCGCTTTATGGTAGACATGTAATGACGGCGCGTCGCCTGGCCAACAAATGGATGTGCGGGACGATGCTTGGCGCGGGGCGGAATGTCGCGTGCGGGTTTGACGTACGGGGCGCAAGCGGCGGCACGTGCGGCGCGTGATAGGTGGACCTCCAGCCGCTTTTCTTGAGGCCGAAAACGCCGCGGTGCTATGGTGGCCCGGGTTTGATGCAAGGGAGGAGCCCATGAACGAAGACGTCTTCAACATGGAGGTGCGCAAGTTCCTCAAGAAAGTCGGCGTCACCGCGCAGCGGGAGATCGAGAAGGCGGTGCGCGACGCCATCGCCGCCGGCAAGCTCGGCGGCAGCGAATCGGTCAAGGCCAGGATGACGCTGACCATCGAGGGGCTGGAGCTCAGCCACGAGGTCGACGGAGAGATCGCGCTCTCCTGAAGGCGCGATTGGAAGGCTCGGACGCGGCGGGCATTGCGGGCCGTCGCGCAGAATCCGCTTCGCCCCCTGTTGCGGGGTATAGGTTTCCAGGCGCACCGGCGCAGTTCCACGGCGCCGCCAGTTTGTCGGGTCGTTGGAATTGCCATAGATTGCCAAGCTCAGCAGTTGCGTTGGGGAAGCGCCTTTGGAACCAACGGGTGTCAAGCGCAAACTCGCCGCAATCCTCGCCGCCGATGTCGAGGGGTATGCGCGCCTCATGCGCGCGGACGAGGAAGCGACGCTCAAGACCCTCAAGGTCGGGTCGCATCCCTTCGGGATCTACCTCTTCGATCGCAGCCAAGGCAAGATGGCCGGAAACCGGTAGGTTCGGCCCGAATTCGCGTGCTCCGAAGCCGGGCAATGGGCCGCGAACCTGCCGTGTGGTCCTGCCGCACGCCCAAGCAACCCGGCGCCAAAGCCGTTCCAGGGTCATGTGGCCTGGGCCTCCACCGCATGGGCCTGGCCGTTGCGGCCGCGCGGCGCATCGGGATGTGGACGGCATCGAAAGCCCCCGTGCGGCATGCGCCGCTCTCATGGCTGCATTGCAAAGCTTGCCAAGACGCGGTTGAAGTGCTAACGCGCGAACCTATGTGAAGGTCAACACCGCGAGTGTTGCCGGTCCGTTCCAAATCCCGGCCCGAAGCCGGGACGCAAGCGCCGGGACGCAAGCAAGGAACGGTTCCAGGCACGGCGAGGTCATATTACAGGGCTTTTGCTTATGACCGAAACCATCATATCCGCCGGCGAAGCCGCCGCCATGGAGCGGGACATCGATCCCACCCTCGACCTCGAGGCTGAGATCGACGCTTTGAGGGACCAAAAGAACGCCGTCATCCTCGCCCATTACTATCAGGACGGTGAGATCCAGGATCTCGCCGATTTCATCGGCGATTCGCTCGATCTGTCGCGCAAGGCGGCGGAGACGGACGCCGACGTGATCGTGTTCTGCGGCGTGCGTTTCATGGCCGAGGTCGCCAAGATCCTGAGCCCCGGCAAAACCGTGCTCCTGCCCGATGCCGAGGCCGGCTGCTCGCTGGAGGACTCGTGCCAGCCGGAGGCCTTCCGCCGGTTCCGGGAGAGCCAACCGGACCATGTGGCGGTGACCTACATCAACTGCTCGGCCGAGGTGAAGGCGCTCTCGGACATCATCGTGACCTCGTCGAACGCCGAGGCCATCATCCGCCAGATCCCCGAGGGCAAACCCATCCTGTTCGCGCCCGACCAACACCTGGGCCGGTATCTCGCGCGCAAGAGCGGGCGCGAGATGACCCTTTGGCCCGGCACCTGCATCGTGCATGCGAAGTTTTCCGAGCGCGAGCTGATCAGGCTCAAGCTGCGCCATCCCGAGGCCAGGGTGACGGCCCATCCCGAGTGCCCCGATGCGATCCTCGCCCAGGCCGATCACGTGGGATCGACGCGCTCGATCCTGAACTTCGTCATGGCCTCGGACGCGAAGGAGTTCATCGTTGCCACCGAGCCCGGCATCATCCACCAGATGGAAAAGCGCGCGCCGCACAAGCGCTTCATTTGCGCCACCACCGGCGAGGGCGAGTGCTCGTGCAGCGCCTGTCCGTTCATGGCGTTGAACACCCTCGAGAAGCTGTATCTTTGCATGATCAACGGGGCGCCGCGGGTGGAGATCCCGGAGTCCTTGCGCGTGGCGGCGCTCAAGCCCTTGCAAAGGATGCTGGAGATGTCGCCGCCGCCGGCCCCGGTTGTGGCCGCCGCCGCTTGATCCGGGCGCGCGCACATCGGGTCTTGACGCAAACGACGACGGGGATGCGGCTCGAGCCTGAGGAAATCGAGCGGTTCATCGACCACGCGCTCACCGAGGATGTCGGGCGCGGCGATCTCACCACCGACGCGACCATCCCCGAAGGAACCAAGCTCGAGATGGCCATGATCTCGCGCGAGGAGCTGGTGGTCTGCGGCATCGACATCGCGATCGCCACCTTCCGGCGCTTAGGCCCCGATTGCGAGGCCTCCGTGCTGGCCAAGGACGGCGGGAAAGTCGGGCCCAAGACCGTGCTCGCGCGCATCCGGGGGAATGCCCGCGGCATCCTCGCGGCCGAGCGCACGGCGCTCAACATCATCCAGCATCTTTCCGGTATTGCCACGCTTACGCGAAAGTACGCGGAGCGCATCGAGGGCACCGGGGCCACCCTTCTCGATACCCGCAAGACGATCCCAGGCCTGCGCGACCTCGCGAAATACGCAAGCCACGCGGGCGGGGCGCGCAATCATCGCATGCGCCTCGACGACGGCGTGCTGATCAAGGACAACCACATCGCCGCCTGCGGTTCTCTGACGGAGGCGGTGAAGCAGGCCAAACGCCGGGTTCCGGCGCTGACCGTCGTCGAGGTCGAGTGCGACACCCTCGAGCAGGTCGGCGAAGCGCTCGCAGCCGGGGCCGACATGATCCTGCTCGACAACATGGACGTTTCCGAGCTCGAGGCGGCGGTCAAGCTGGCGGCGGGGCGCGCCCTTCTGGAGGCCTCCGGCGGGATCACGCTCGAGACCATCCGCGCCAAGGCGGCGACGGGGGTCGACTTCGTCTCCGTCGGGTCCATGACCCAATCGGCGCCCGCCGTCGACATCGGCCTCGATTACGGCGCATAGGCGCCCACGGGGCCTCGTTCACGGCGCCAGGCGCCGTGAATCAGTGACGTGAATCGGTGATTTGTTAAGGTGTGCAGCGCCGGAAACCTCGAGCCTTCGGCCCTTTGCCGCGAAGCGAAGCGCGGTCCGATTTCTTAACCGGTGCTTTGAGGCAGGGCGCCAACGGGCCACCCCTTGCTCCTGGACGCGATTCAGGCTAGAGCACTAACCGAACAAATTGAACCATTTGACCGGGATGATTTTGCGGTGCCTTTTTGTGAAATATCCGGGCTAGGCGCGCTTCGCATGGCGAGGTGAGGGTTTCCAGATTCTGGAAACCGGCAAGGATGCGCAACGACGCCACGGCGC
>CBESNX010000015.1:0-13964 GCA_965531025.1 uncultured bacterium | reverse complement strand
ATGCAAACGGCTCTGCCCGAAAGCCGGCCCAAAGCGCGCTCCCGGCCGACTAGAGGTAACAGATTCTTCATTTCGATGCCATCGGCGCGCAAATCCTGGAGGTTCGAGCCGCCCATCCGTTTGGAAAGTCCCACCCCCTTCGCATCCGTCAAAAGGGGCGGGTGACCGAAGCACGGCGGCCTCGCGCGCAAAGAGCCGGTTGATCAGGGCGATACGGGCGTTTCCCACGTGCAGAAGCCCCGTCGGCGAGGGCACGAAACTGGTGAGCACCGTTATGGCGTGCCGGAAAACGCGTTGGTGATGGGATAGCGCCTGTCGCGCCCGAAGGAGCGGCGGGTGATCTTGACCCCCGGCGGGGCCTGGCGGCGCTTGTACTCGGCGGTGTTGAGCATGCGCCAGACCTTCATCACCACCTCCGGATCATGCCCGCGTTTGACGATATCGGCAGTCGCCATCTCGCCCTCGATCAGGCATTTCAGTATGTCGTCCAGCTCGTCATAGGGCCGGAGCGTGTCCTGGTCGGTCTGGTTGGGTTTCAGTTCGGCCGAGGGCGGCTTGACGAGGACGCGCTCGGGGATGACCTGCCCCTGGGGACCCAAGGCGCCGTCGGGCACGTGGTGGTTGCGCCAGCGCGAAAGCTGAAACACGTCCGTCTTGTAAACGTCCTTGAGGACCGAGTATCCCCCGCACATGTCGCCATACAAGGTGGCGTAGCCCACGGACATTTCCGACTTGTTGCCGGTGGAGAGCACCATGTGACCCAACTTGTTGGACAGCGCCATGAGGGTCGTGCCGCGCGATCGCGCCTGGATGTTCTCCTCCGTGACATCCGCCTCAAGCCCGACGAAACTTTCTTTCAGCATGTCGTCGAATGCCCCCATGGCGGGCTTTATCTCGATGGTATCGAGCTTCACGCCCAGGCGCCGCGCGGTCTCCTCGGCATCTTCCAGGCTTTCTTTCGAAGTAAAAGGCGATGGCATCATCACGCAGCGGACGCGCTCGGCAGCCACGGCATCGACCGCGACCGCCGCCGTGAGCGCCGAATCGATTCCGCCTGATAATCCGATCAGTACGCCGGGGAAGGAATTCTTGTTAACGTAATCGCGAAGCCCCACCATCATGGCAAGATAGATTGCTTCCAGCCCTTCCGGCGCCGGCGCCCGCCGGGCGGCGTCGCAGCTCCAGCCTTCGTCCTTCCCCTCGCCCCCGAGACGGCGCCAGTGGGTCGCCATCACGTGCTCCTGAAAGCTCGGAGCCTGGGCGCGCAAGTTTCCGTCCGCCGCCGCAACGAAGGAAGCGCCGTCGAAAACGAGCTCGTCCTGCCCGCCCACCTGGTTGACGTAAATGAGCGGCAGTTTTGATTCCGCGACCCGCGCGGAGGCGAGTGAATGCCGCTCGTCCGCCTTGTCGGTTTCGAACGGTGATCCGTTAATCGCGATCAGGATCTCCGCTCCCGAACCTTTAAGCTGCGCGGTCACATCGGGGATCCACATGTCCTCGCAGATCATGACGCCGAGCCGGACGCCGCGCAATTCCACGGGGTCCGGCAATGGCCCCGCCGCAAACACCCGCTTCTCATCGAAGACGCCATAGTTCGGAAGGTCGTATTTGAGCCGTACCGCCGCGATCCTGCCCTGATCGATGAGCAGTGCGGCGTTGTAAAGCTTTCCGTTCACGCGCCACGGCGCGCCGACAAGCACGGCTGGCCCCGTTTCCGTCTCGCTTGCGAAGGCCTTGACCGCGGCTTCCACCGCCTCCTGGAAGATGGGTTTGAGCACCAGATCCTCCGGCGGATAGCCGGAAACCACGAGCTCGCTGAAGATGACGAGTTCCGCGCCGAGTTCGGCGGCCTGCCGGCGCGCGACGCGGATCTTCTCCATGTTCCCGTCGATGGCGCCGACGGTGGGATCCAGCTGTGCCAGCGCGATGGTGAGCGAGTCGGTCATGGAGCGTGAGGGCCTTGAGGTGGCGTGAATCGCAGATTTTCGAGGGTTGTCAGGAAACTAGGGAGGGGTCTCGGCCCTGTCAACGGGGCGCCCGCCCCCGAAACGGCCGTGCGATTCCTACCGCCCCTCCCTCTTCAGCAAGAACTCGCGTCCCACCTTGACCGTGGGGACGCCGTCATAGGCCACGATGTCGGCGGTGGCAAAGGTCTCGTTCCAGTTCTCCGGCAGGTACGATCCGGTGCCGATCATGTCGACCGGCGCGCCCGTGTCCGCCATCACCCGGCATTTCGCCGGCCCGAAGCCGGACGAGGCCACGATCTTCACCTTTTCGAACCCGGCTTCATCCAGCATTTCCCGCATGTAATGGATCGCCGCCGCCGACACGCCGGTGCCGACCATGTACTTGAGCTCGGTCTCGCTGCGGTACCGCCTGATGGCCCCGGGGTTGTGCCGCTCGAGCACAGCGTAAGACTTGGCTGGATCGAGCCCTTCGACATAGCGCCCGCCATGGGTGTCGATCCTGACCCCGAGCTTCCCCTCCCCGGCAAGCGCCGGGAATCGCCGGCACACCGCGAGCGCGTCCGTCATCTCCTTGCCGAAAAAGTCCACCAGGACAATCAGGGCGTGGTCGGGATAGGTCTCGTGGAACATCTCGGCGGCGCGCACCGTCGAACCCGCATAACCGACCAGGACATGGGGCATGGTGCCCATGCCTTTTTCGTTTCCGAAGTAAGGGGCGGTGGCATCCACCGCGTTGCCCACGAATCCCTTGGCCCCCACCTCGTCCTTGGCCGCCTTGGAGCCGACGGAAGCGGCATAGGCCATGAGTTCGGCCATCTCGGTGCCGGCGCAATGGCGCGCATCGAAGGCGAGGAACGCCACCTTCGGCAGGTCCACGCACATGGTATAGGCGTTGTACGCCGCAACGCACGCGGCGCCGAGCTTCTGCAGGTAAAGGGTTTCGAGGTCCACAAGATGGGTGAGCGCGCCGGTGATGTACATCAGGGGCTCGCCGGCGCCGACCCAGCCGCCTTCGGCGTAATTGAGCTCGATCTCGAATTCCGTGCCGCGGGCGTCGGCAACCTCGTTCAACCAGTCCACCATCAGCTTCGGGGTGAAGATCACGGGCCGGCGCATAAAGACCGCGTAGGTCCCGTTCCGGTCCCCGAAGCGCGCGACGGTCTCTTTCGTCTTGACGAAATAGCTGTCGGTCAGACGGGTGATATCCTCGTTTTTCGGAATCATGACCTTCGATCGCTGAGGGCGTCCCCGGTGACGACGCCGGTTGCAGGGCCGCCGGGCGAATCGACGGACACCTCCGCAAAACCGGTGGGCTTCAGAAGGCTGCGGCGAGACGCGCGTTGCCGGTCGCCGTCCGCTCTTGTTTAAGCATTTCGGCCAGGACGAAGGCAAGCTCAAGGGCCTGACTGGCGTTCAGCCTGGGATCGCAGTGGGTGTGGTAGCGATCGGCCAGGGACGTTTCCGTAATCGCCTGGGCGCCGCCGATGCACTCGGTGACGTCCTGGCCCGTCATCTCGAAATGCACGCCGCCGGCATAGGTCCCCTGCGCCTGATGCACGGCGAAGAAGCCGCGCACTTCGGCGAGTATCGAATCCACGTGGCGCGTTTTGTAGCCCGTGGACGATTTGACGGTGTTGCCGTGCATGGGATCGCAGGCCCACACCACCTTGCGTCCCTCGCGCGTCACGGCCCGGACGAGTGGCGGGAGTTTCTCTGCCACCTTGTCGGCTCCCATGCGGCAAATGACGGTCAGCCTGCCGGGTTCGTTCTCCGGATTCAGGATGTCGGCAAGGCGAAGCAGCTCATCCGGCTCCAGGGTCGGGCCCGCCTTGAGGCCGATCGGGTTCTTGATGCCGCGCAGGAACTCCACATGGGCGCCGTCCGGCTGGCGGGTGCGGTCGCCCACCCACAGCAAGTGGGCCGAGCAATCGTACCACTCGCCGGTGAGCGAGTCGATGCGGGTCAGCGCCTGCTCGTAGCTCAACAGCAGGGCCTCGTGGGACGTGAAGAAATCGGTCTCGCGGATCTGGGGCGTGGTCTCGGAGGTCAGCCCGCACGCCTCCATGAAGCCAAGGGTTTCGGCGATCCTGTCGGCAAGCTCGCGGTACTTCTCCCCCTGCGGGCTGCGCTCCACGAATCCCAAATTCCAGCGGTGCACCCGGTGAAGGTCGGCAAAGCCGCCCTGGGCGAAGGCGCGCAGGAGATTGAGGGTCGCGGCCGCCTGGCTGTAGGCCTGGAGCCAGCGCCCGGGGTCGGGCCTGCGGTCCGCTTCCGTGAAAGCCATGCCGTTGACCATGTCGCCGCGATAGCTCGGCAGAGTCACCCCTTCGATGGTCTCGAAGTCCTCCGAGCGGGGTTTCACGAACTGGCCCGCCATGCGGCCGACCTTGACGATGGGGCAGCTCGCCCCATGGGTCAGCACCACCGCCATCTGCAACAGCACGCGGAAGGTGTCACGGATGTTGTCGGGGTGAAACTCGGCGAAGCTTTCTGCGCAATCCCCGCATTGCAGCAGAAAGGCCCGGCTCTCCACCACTTTCGCGAGTTGCTCGCGAAGCCGCCGCGCCTCGCCCGCGAACACGAGGGGCGGGAAGGATTTAAGCTTCGCTTCCACAGCCGCGAGCGCCTTTTCATCGGGCCACTCCGGCTGCTGCTTGATCGGCTTGCCGCGCCAGCTCGACGGCGTCCACTTAGCGGCCATTACGACCCTCTTGGCACCAATTCATCCGAGCATCACCCAAGATGCGGGGCGAAAGCGCAGACTTATACGCCTCAAATGCGTATTTTTCCAGTCAAAGTGGCGATTTTCGCGCTTCCGACCAACGGCAGAAGGGCAGCCCTATTCCGTTGCTTCGGCCCCGGCTTCGGCGACCTTTTCACGCATCTGCACGAACTCCTCCGCGGCGGTCGGGTGAATGCCCATGGTCGTGTCGAACGCGGCCTTGGTCAGCCTGGCCTTAACGGCGATCGCCACGCCCTGGATGACCTCGCCTGCGTCCGGCCCCACCATATGCGCCCCCACCACGCGATCGGTCTTTGCGTCCACCACCAGCTTCATCAGAGTCATTTCATCCCGGCCCGTGAGCGTGTGCTTCAGGGGCCTGAATTTCGCGCGGTAGACGTCGACCGCTCCGAACTCCGCGCGCGCCTCCGCTTCCGTAAAGCCGACGGCGCCCACCGAGGGCTGGCCGAACACCGTGGTGGGGACGTCGCGGTGAT
The DNA here is from genome assembly GCA_965531025.1 of uncultured bacterium. Classification (GTDB taxonomy): domain Bacteria; phylum Pseudomonadota; class Alphaproteobacteria; order SMXQ01; family SMXQ01; genus CBESNX01. Next base: position 8,778 of record CBESNX010000015.1, on the reverse strand, counting down.
CGGGCCGGGTCGGATTGCCATTATAGAGCGTCTCGATCAGGCACTGGGCCTCGTGGATGGCGATCGGCGTCAGGTTCAGCCGGTCGGTGCAGTCGCCGACGGCGTAGACGTTCTGGGCGGAGGACCTGGAGTAGTGATCGACCACGACCGCGCCGTTACGCGAAAGCTCCACCCCCGCTTCGACGAGCCCCAGCCCGCGGGTGTTGGGGATCCGGCCCGTCGCCATCAGGATTTGATCGAACACTTCTGTCTCGCCGTGGGTGGTGGTGGCGTGCAGCCCGTCCTCTTTCTTCCCGATCTTCTCGATGTTGGTCTCGAGGCGCAGATCGACGCCTTTTTTCGCCATCTCCTCGCACATTGTCGTGCGCACGTCGTCGTCGAACCCGCGCAGGATCGTCTCGCCCCGGTAAATGAGCGTCGTCTCTGAGCCCAGGCCGTTGAAGATGCCGGCGAACTCGACGGCGATGTAACCGCCCCCGACGATCCCGAGCCGCCCGGGAAGCTCCGGCAGGTCGAAGATTTCATCGGAGGTGATCGCGAACTGGACCCCGGGTATCTCGGGCGGTTCGGGCCGCGCGCCGGTGTTGACGAGGACCGTCTCGGCGGTAAAGGTCTTATCCCCCACCTTGACCGTATGGGGATCGATGAGAACGCCGCGCCCCTCGATGTAGGCGACGCCCGCATCCTCCAATAGCCGGCGGTAGATGCCGTGCAGGCGCGCCAATTCCTTCTCCTTGGCGGCGACTAGTTTCGACCAGTCGAAGCTTGCATCGACCACGCGCCAGCCGAAGCCTTCCGCGTCCTCGAAGTCCTCGGCGCAGCGCGAGGCGTAAACGTAAAGCTTCTTCGGGATGCAGCCGCGGTTGACACACGTTCCCCCGATACGGCTTTGCTCGACCACGGCGGCGCGTTTGCCGAGCTCGCCGGCAAGGCGCGACGCGCGCACGCCGCCCGAGCCGGCGCCGATGGTAAAGAGATCGAAGTCGTATCTGGGCATGCCCCGAAGGGGCGGGGGTTTAAGCGTTCAGCCCGCCCATGCAGAGGTACTTCACCTCGATGAACTCGTCGATGCCGTATTTCGAGCCCTCGCGGCCGATGCCCGATTCCTTCATGCCGCCGAAGGGCGCGACCTCGGTCGAGATGATGCCCTCGTTGATGCCGACGATGCCGTACTCCAGGCCCTCGGCGACCCGCCAGACGCGCCCGACGTCGCGGGCGTAGAAATAGGCGGCAAGGCCGAACTCGGTGTCGTTGGCCATCTGAATCGCCCCTTCCTCGGTTGCGAAACGGAACAGCGGCGCGACCGGCCCGAAGGTCTCCTCGCGGGCGACTTTCATCTGGGTGTCGACGTCGGCGAGCACCGTGGGCTCGAAGAAGCTGCCGCCGCGCTCGTGACGCTTGCCGCCGACGACGAGTCTGGCGCCCTTGGAAACCGCATCGGCGATGTGCTCCTCGACCTTCTCGACGGCCTTCATGTCGATCAGCGGACCCTGCTCGACGCCGGCCTCGAAGCCGTTGCCCACTTTCAACGCCGCGGCCGCCTCGGCCAGCTTCCCGGAAAACGCGTCGTACACCCCGTCCTGGACCAGGAGGCGGTTGGCGCACACGCAGGTCTGCCCCATGTTGCGGTATTTCGACGCGATCGCGCCCTCGACGGCAGCATCGAGATCGGCGTCGTCGAAGACGATGAAGGGCGCGTTGCCGCCAAGCTCGAGCGACACCTTCTTCACCGTGCCCGCGCACTGTTCCATCAAGAACTTGCCGGTGGCGGTGGAACCGGTAAAGGAGAGCTTGCGCACGATGGGATTGGAGGTCATCTCGGCGCCGATCTCGGAGGAATCACCGGTGACCACGTTGAACGCGCCGGCAGGCATCCCGGCGCGCCCGGCCAACTCCGCCAGCGCGAGCGCCGAATAGGGCGTCTGCGATGCGGGCTTCGCCACCACGGTGCAGCCGGCGGCAAGCGCGGGGGCGCACTTACGGGTGATCATGGCGGAGGGAAAGTTCCACGGCGTGATGGAGACAACGACGCCGACAGGCTCCTTGGTCACCACGATGCGCTGCCCGTCCCGGGTGTGTGGGATGGTATCGCCGTAAATGCGTTTCGCCTCCTCGGCGAACCACTCGACGAACGCGGCGGAGTAGACCACCTCGCCCCTGGATTCGGCGAGGGGCTTGCCCTGCTCGGTCGTCATGATGACGGCGAGATCCTCCTGGTTCTCCAATATGAGCTCGTACCATTTGCGCAGGATCGCCGCCCTTTCCTTGCCGGTCTTGGCGCGCCAAGCGGGGTAGGCCGCATTCGCCGCCTCGATGGCGCGGCTGGTCTCGTCCCTTCCCATCTTCGGCACGGTGCCGATGATGGAATTATCGGCCGGGTCATTGACCTCGATGGTCTTCCCGGAACCGGCGTCGACCCACGCGCCGTCGATGTAGCATTTCTCGCGGAACAGGCTCTGGTCGTTGAGTTCCATGAGCTCCTCTCGTCTCTGGATTGGTTGGCGTCAACTTGACCCTACTATAGCCCTGGGCTCAGGCGCTGTTAACCGTCTTGATGGAAGGGTCCGCGGCGAACCGAGGCGCGGTCTTGCGGCCCAGACGCGCCGGGCCTACTCGACCGTCACCGATTTGGCGAGATTGCGGGGCTGGTCGACGTCCGTGCCCTTCAGGACGCCAACGTGGTAGGCCAGAAGCTGCACCGGGATGGTGTAGAGGATCGGCGCGACGAAGGGGTCGACCTTGGGCAATTCTATGGTCGCCGCCGCCATGCCGCCGAGCTTTTTGATGCCGGCGGCCTCGCTCAGGAATATGACGCGTCCGCCGCGGGCGATCACCTCCTGCATGTTGGACGCGGTCTTCTCGAACAGATCATCCGACGGCGCGATCACGATGATCGGCACGTTCTCGTCGATCAGCGCGATGGGGCCGTGCTTCATCTCGCCCGCCGCGAACCCCTCGGCGTGGATATACGAGATCTCCTTGAGCTTGAGCGCCCCTTCGAGGGCGATCGCGTATCCCGTGCCGCGCCCGAGATAGAGTACGGTACGGGCTTGGGCGACTTCGTGGGCAAGGTCTCTGAGTTTCTGGTCGTGGTTCAGCACCTCCGCCGCCCGGGCCGGCACCTCGGCAATCGCCGCGGAAAGCGCCGCCTCGCGGCCATGATCGATGGCGCCGCGCGCCCTGGCGGCGGCGATCACCAGGCAGGCCAGCACGGTGAGCTGCGTCGTGAACGCCTTGGTCGACGCGACGCCGATCTCCGGTCCCGCGTGGGTCAAGAGCGTGGCGTCGGCCTCGCGCGCCATGGTGCTTTCGGGCACATTGACGATGGCGGCAATGCGTTGACCCTTCTCCCGGGCGTAGCGAAGCGCGGCCAATGTGTCCGCCGTTTCGCCCGATTGAGAGATGAAAAGGGCGAGTCCCCGTTGCGGCAGATGCACGTCGCGGTAACGGAACTCGGAGGCGATCTCGACCTCCACCGGCAGCTTGGCGATGCGCTCGAACCAGTACCTGGCGACGAGCGCGGCGTGATAGGAGGTGCCGCAGGCGACCAGCGTCACCTTAGGCACGTCCCGGAAGCCGAAGGGAAGGTCCGGAAGGGTGACGGAGCGTGCGTGCGGGTTGAAGAAGCTGAGCAGGGTATCGCCGATGACCGTCGGCTGCTCGTAGATCTCCTTGAGCATGAAGTGGGCGAAGTTGCCCTTGCCCAACAGCGCGTCCGAGGCTTCGGTCTCCTGGACCTTACGGTTGACGACGCGGCCCAAGGCATCGCGGATGACGGCGCCCTCGTGCGTGATCTCGGCCAAGTCCCCGTCCTCGAGATAGCAGATCCGATGCGTGAGCGGCCCCAGCGCAAGTGAATCGGAGCCAACGAACATCTCTCTGTCCCCATATCCGATGGCCAGCGGGCTTCCCCGCCGCGCGCCGACCATGAGATCAAGGTTGCCGGCGAAGATGATAGCCAGTGCGAAGGCTCCTTCGAGCCTGCCCAACGCACACCTCGCGGCCTCGGCGGGGCTCAGCCCCTCATTCAGGTAACGGGTGATCAGGTGGACGACCACCTCCGTGTCGGTCTGGCTCGTGAACACGAAACTCAAGCCCTCGAGCTCGCGTTTGAGCTCCTGGAAGTTCTCGATGATGCCGTTGTGCACGACGGCGACCCGGTCGTTGGCATGGGGATGGGCGTTGATCTCATTGGGCACGCCGTGGGTCGCCCAGCGGGTATGGCCGATGCCGATGGCGCCCGCGACCGGCTCGCTCTTCAAGAGCTTCTCGAGGTTCGCGATCTTGCCCTCTGTTCGGCGGCACTCGATCCTTCCGTTAACGAGCGTCGCGATCCCCGCCGAGTCGTAACCCCGGTATTCGAGACGCTTCAAGCCCTGGAGAAGGAGCGGCGCCGCTTCGGCCTTGCCCACAATCCCGATGATACCGCACATGGGCCGCTCAGCCCTTCCCCCCGGACATCCTGCCGGGGCGGGCCTTCCTTGGGGCTTTGGCGACCGCCGATGGTTGCGATTTCGCCACCTGCTTGCGGGCGCGGTACTTGGCGGCGCCGCCCTGGATCTCACGCTGCTCCGCGCGGGCCACGGCCAGCGCATTCTTGGAAACGTCGCCGGTGATCACGGAGCCCGCCCCGATCACGGCGCCATCGCCGATGACAACGGGCGCCACGAGGGCGGTGTTCGAGCCGATGAAGACCCTGGCGCCGATGTCGGTGAAGTGCTTGTCGAAGCCGTCATAGTTGCAGGTGATGGTGCCGGCGCCGATGTTGGCGTCGCGTCCCACCCTTGCATCGCCCACGTAAGTGAGGTGGTTGATCTTGACCCCTTCCTCCACCCGCGCCGCCTTGATCTCGACGAAATTACCGATATGCGCGGATGGACCGATCTCGGCGCCGGGGCGAAGGCGCGCGAAGGGGCCGATGGCGGCGCCATCGCCGATCCGCGCGCCCTCGATATGACAGAATGCGCGGATTTCCACATTGTTCCCGACCGTAACCCCGGGGCCAAAGAAAACGTTCGGGCCGATCACGATGTCCCGGCCCAGCTTGGTGTCGAAACTGAAGTAAACGGTGGTGGGATCGATCAGGGTCGCGCCGCCGGCCATCGCGGCGCCGCGAAGACGCATTTGCATGGCGGCCTCCGCAACCGCCAAATCGGCGCGCGAATTGACGCCCAGACACTCTTCGCCATCGCCTTCGACGGCGGCGCAACGGCGCCCCTGTCCGCTGGCGAGACGGACGATGTCGGTCAGTTGATACTCCCCCTTGGCGTTGTCGGGCGTTACGCGGTCGAGAAGCTCGAAAAGACGGGCGCCGCTGATGGCCATCACGCCCGAGTTGCAAAGGGTCACCGCCTTCTCCCCGGTGCTCGCATCCCCGTATTCGACGATTCGCTCGAGCGCGCCGTCGGAACCCAAAATCAGCCGGCCGTATTCGCCGGGCTCGTCGGGACGAAAGCCGAGAGCCGCGACGGCCGTGCCCGCTTTCTTGCGTAAGGCCCCAAGTACCGCCGCGAGCGTCCGAGGCGAAATGAGCGGCGTATCGCTGAAAAGTACGAGGACGTCACCGCCGAAACCTTCCAGCGTCGCGCGCGCCGCCCTGACGGCATCGGCGGTGCCCAGGGGCTTTTTCTGCACCACCGTCCGCGCCGGCGAAAAACCCTCGGCGAGCTTACCCATCCCCGGGTCGACGACGACGACGAGCTCATCCGGATCGAGGGCGGATGCGGCTTCCAGCGCGTAGTGGATCATCGGCCGCCCGGCGATCGGGTGAAGCACCTTCGGTCTCATCGACTTCATCCGGGCGCCCTGGCCCGCGGCGAGAATGACGACGGCCGTTTTTTGCTTGGACATGAACGAACAACTCACTACAACGCCCTGGGCGCGCGCGACCCTGCGGGTCGCGCCCTCGAACCTGCCATAAAGGGACATTCTAGTCCAAGTCAACATTTGTTACGGAAGGTTTCGGTGCCGGCTGAGCTGGAAGCCATCGTTTTCGACCTCGACGGCACACTGATCGACAGCGCGCCGGAGCTCACAAAGGCGCTCAACGCCACGCTCGCGGAGTACGGCCGCGGGCCGCTTCGCGTCGAAGCAGTGAAGCTGATGATCGGCGACGGCATCGACAAGCTGGTCGAACGGGGCCTCGCCGCGACCGGGGCGCCCGCGGGCGAGGAGCAGCTCACTGCGCTCGGCACCCGGGTGCGCGAGTTTTACTCGAACGCCGGCGTCTCGAAACCCTATCCCGGTGTAGTGCAAACACTGGAGAAGTTCCGCAGCGAGCGCCTGAAGCTCGCCATTTGCACGAACAAGCCTTATCTGCCCACCATGCACATCCTGACGGGCCTCGGTATTAGCGATCACTTCGCGGCCGTCGCCGGGGGCGACAGCTATCGGACCCGCAAGCCCGATCCCGGCCCGTTACGGGCCATCCTCCGGGCGCTCGGCGCGACGCCCGCCACCACGGTCATGGTGGGGGACAGCCCGAATGACGTGGGCACGGCGCGCGGCGCCGGCGTCCCGATCATCGCCGTCAGCTACGGTTACTCGAGGGTGCCGGCGCAGGAACTGGGCGCCGATCTCGTGATCGACCGGTTCGACGAGATCCCCGCCGCGATCGCCGAGCTCGGCTTCGCGTAACGGAAGCGAGCGGCCGGGCTCTTAAATGCCGGCCATTCGCACGTTCAACCGGATCAAGGATCGCAGCACTTGGCCCGCTCGTCCTCACGGCCCGGTATTTCCTCGACCGAATCCTCACCGTAAACGGTTATGTCCCCGAAGGTGGTGAAGGTCTCCCACCTCACCCCTTGCGGGTCCGTCACCCATGCCTTGTCCCCCCGGGCGTAGCAGCAATTGGCCTCATGTTGCTCGAGGATCGGCCGACCGGCTTCCTTCAGCCGCCCGGCGACGTCCGAAAGCGCCCCTTCGTCATCGAGTTGAATGCCCAGGTGATTGATTCCGGGACTGGCCCCCCGTGTCGAGATCGCGAAGTTGACCCGCGGATCATCGAGCATCCACTTTGCGTAATCTTGCTTCTCCACGGTTGGTCCGACGGCGAACAGGGCGGAATAGAACTTGACCGACTCTTCGACGTCCCGGACGGTCACGTGAACGTGCAGGCGTTGCATCGTGCGGTTCTCCTTAATCCTTCAGCCCGCCGCGGCGGAGGATGCTTCAAAGGACCCCGGCGCACAGGCATCCTCGCCCTCCCGGCAGCAGTTCTCGGTGAGATACGCCAACAGCGAGTTCATGGCCTCGAAGTTTGCGGCGTAGACCAGCGAGCGGCCCTCCCGCCGGCAGGTCACGAGCCCCGCGTGCTTGAGCTGGGCAAGGTGAAAGGAAAGGGTGGCGTTCGGCAAATTCAACTTCCCGCCGATCCTTCCCGCGGGCAGGCCGGACGGGCCATGGCGCACGAGGAGGCGGAAAATTTCCAGGCGGGTGGATTGCGCAATGCCGCAAAGGGCCGTAACAGCGTCATAAGTTTCCATTCTTCCAATTATGTGGAAATAACCATCTTTGTCAACGAAAAATCTCAGCGCAGCACGAAGTTGGCGAGGGCGGGCAATGGTTGCGGCGAGTCCGGGCGCGTTTAGAGCGGCGCCTGCCGCGCGAAACGATGGCTCCACGCCATTTCCCTTTATTTGCGGCTGCGAGCGGGCACGAGCGGCCTTAAGGCACCGGTGCCGGGCTTGGCCGCGAATCTGCGACCGTGCTTTTCACCTCGGCGCGGGCGAGGTGGATCACCAAGCCGCCGAGCTTGAGTTCGCCCTCGAAGCGGACAGGCACCGGCGGCGCGCCGTCCGCGAGCGTCGCGACCCATACCGTGACCGGGCTCTCCTCGCTTTCCTCCCAGTAACTGTAGTGGCGCCGCTTTTTCTTGAAGCCCGAGATGCGCTCAATGGTAAAGCGGCATCGGACCGCCGAGCCCTTGAAAATCGAAAGGTGCGAGGGCTCCACCGTGTCAGGTCCCTCATACTTGAGCACAAGGTTGTAGCGGCGCTTGCCGTCGAACACGGGGATCGTGCGCGCACAGGTTCCGTCCTCGAGCAAGGTGTGGGTCACTTCGAGGACGGCCGTCAGGGGATCGACGGTGTCGCGCGGGAGTACGGGCGGAAGATTCTTGCGTTTCTTCTTCCTGGTCTTCTTCCTGGGCGGGTCTCTTTCGACGGAATATTTGCCTTCCCCGCCGAACAGCAGGCGCCTCGACTTCACCTTGCCCCTCCGTTTTGTGACGGCGTCATAGCGGGCCGGGCGGAAGCCCGCACGGCCCAGCCTCCCGTTCGAATCGAACCGCGCGGACCACTTGTAGAAAACCCCCACGACGCCCTTGGTGGCGCCGGCGGCCGAGATGGAATACTCCGCGCGATTGAGGGCGATATCCATGTCGAAAGCGAGTATGTGGAGCCCCCCCAGATAGACGTTATAGCCCAGCGAGAGGGCTTGGCCCGCGCCCGCGGGTCCTGCCGGCCACAGGGCAAGACTCAAAAGCGCTCCCAGGAACAGAAACTTTTTCACGGCGCCCCCCTCTGACGCTTGCAGGCCCACTCGCATCTTGCATGAAACGCGAGCGGCCTGCCCATGACAAGGCGCAAATCATATCAGTTTGGAGCGCTTTTGGGTATTCCCTGGCGCTCGGCCCGGTACGTCCTGAGGCCCGCCCGCTTCCTTGACAGCGCTCTTGGCGCAACCTTATATGGTCGATGGACCTTGCGTGCGTGGTCCGTCAACCGGGCGCTTAGCTCAGCGGGAGAGCACCGTCTTCACACGGCGGGGGTCGCTGGT
>CBESNX010000014.1:0-14001 GCA_965531025.1 uncultured bacterium | reverse complement strand
GGAGCCGCATGCCTGTTTCACATGGCCAAACCGCCGCCGATGCCGGGCCCTGGTGACGGTGCCGAACACGCCCGTGGTAAAGCCGTCGATGGAGGTGGTCGAAAGGCCGTCAGCGAAGTCAACGCCCCACGCCCCCGGAGCCCGCGTTCCAGCATGATGCCGATGGGCCGACCCCTTCAACCGCGATTGCGACGGGAGAGGACGACGACATGACGGATGACCGGGCGCCGGACGAGCAGCACCCCCGCGCCCTCCTGATCGGCGCTGCGTGGGGCGGTCTTGCCGCCCTCATCTGGGCCGGCTGGATGGTGTTCACACGGATGGGCGTGCAGCTCTCCCTCAACGCGTACGACATCGCCGCGCTGCGCTTCGGGGTCGCCGGTCTCGTCCTGCTGCCGGTCGTGCTGCGCCGGGGCATTTCGGTGGGCAAGGCCGGTTGGCCGGGCGCCCTCGTACTGGCCACAGGTGCGGGGGCGCCTTATGTCATCGTCGCCGCCTCCGGTCTGACGTTCGCCTCGGCCGGCCATGCCGGCGCGCTGATCCCGGGCGCCATGCCGCTGTTCGCCACCCTGCTGAGCCTGGCTCTCCTGGCGGAGCGCTTGAGCAAGTCTCAAAGCGGCGGTCTGGCGTTGATCGTGGGCGGTATTCTTCTGATCGCCGGCCCCGGCGTGTTCGCGAGCGCGGGCGAGGAGTGGATCGGCCACGTCATGTTCCTTCTCGCCGCCTTCATGTGGGCGACATTCACGGTGGCCATGCGCGGCTGGGACGTCTCTCCGCTCCGGGCCACGGCGATCGTGTCGGTGGTCTCGATGGTGCTGTACCTGCCGATCTACTTCGCGTTCCTGAAGCCACAGCTGATCACCGCGCCGGCCTCGGAGGTCCTGTTCCAGGCTTTCTACCAGGGGGTATTGGTCACCGTCTCGCTGCTCTCCTACAGCCGCGCCGTGGCGATCCTCGGGGCGGCGCGGGGATCGGTCTTCGCGGCGCTGGTGCCGGTCCTGGCGGCCGTGATCGCCATCCCCATGCTCGGCGAGTGGCCGAGCTTTTCCGATTGCGCCGCCATCCTCGCCGTCACCCTGGGCGTCTTCTGCGCCGCGGGCGCCCGGTTGCGCGCCGTCAAGCCGCACTGACGACGCCCGCTTGGCCGGGGCGTGTTCCGAAGCGTGGGGAAAGCCGGTTGCGGTGGCCCCCGATGGTCAGAGAGATCGGTGCCGCCTATCCCGGCCTGCCCTTCAACAGGGCCTTGACCGGGGGCGAGAGCGCCACCTTGCCCGCGTCCGAGTAGGCCTCGTGGTTGGCCTCGATTGCGTTCAGTTTGTATAGGTAATTGACCATGATGCCGGTGGACTGCTCGATGCCTTTCGGCGAGGAGTCCGCGAGCCAGTTGAGCCCCTCGATCCTGGCGCCGTTGCTCAAGTGGAAATCCGCCACCGGGTCCAACGCCCGGCCGTCGCTGCGTTTTTCCTGGGCCAGGTAACGCGCGCAAAGCCGCATCAATATCCCGCGCACGGCTTCCGCGTAGGCCTCGTCCTCCTGCCAGCCCGGCGTCCCGAGCACCACCTTTAACTTGTCCGGGCCTTCGCGGTCACCCGCAAGCCCGCTCAGCGCTTTCTGTTCCGCCGGCGTCAGCAGGTCCTCCCGGCCGCTTGCCAACAACGCGTCGAGCCAGACACGAAAGCCGGGCACCGGCGAAAGGGTGGCAAAGGTCTTGAGGCCCTTGAACTCGGCGGCCAGCATGTCGACCACCCGCTTGATCAAGAAGTTGCCGAAGGAAATCCCAGCGAGCCCTTGCTGGGCGCTGGAGATGGAGTAGAAAATGGCGGTGTCGGCGGCCCTCGGGTCCTGGACAGGCGCGCTCTCATCCAGCAGGGTCTGGATGTTGTCCGCCATGCCGCTGACCAGCGCCACCTCGACGAAGATCAGCGGCTCGTCGGGCATGCGGGGGTGGAAGTAGGCGAAGCAGCGCCGGTCGGAATCGAGCCGGTCCTTGAGGTCCTCCCAGCTCCGTATGGCGTGCACCGCCTCATAGGCGATGAGCTTCTCAAGCAGCGTCGCCGGGGCGTTCCAGGTGATGCGGCGCAGCTCAAGGAAGCCGACGTCGAACCAGGAGGCGAGCAACCCCTTCAAGTCCGGCTCCAAGGCTCCCAGCGCCCCGTCTTTCTGGGCCAGCGGCAACAGATCCGCCCGCATGTCGACCAGGAACTTGACCCCCTCCGGCAAGGCGTTGAACTGGGTCAAGAGCCGCATCCGCGGCGCTTCGAGCGCGGCGCCGAGGGCGCGCTCGGCGGCGCGGCGTTGGTCTTGCCCATCGGCCCGGCGCAGCCGTTCGACGGCGGCGTCCACCGCGGCGCGGTCGGTTCCGAAGTCCTCGGCCAGGATGCGCAGGAACCGCTGCCGTCCGCCCCGCTCGAGCTCCAGATAGGCGCGGCCGAGCGCCGCCGCCCGCGCCCGCGCCGAGACCTCGCCGCCGCGCGCCTCCAGGCAGTCCCGCATCTGCGCGCGCAGCCGCTCGGCGTCGTCTTCCGGCAGGTCGGGACGCAAGGCCCCGGCGGCAAGCCCGAACGCCGACCCGGCGATGTCCCGCCAAGCGTTGCGCAGGTTTCCGAGCGCGCGGTCGAGGATATTGGGTGAACTTCGTTCGTTCATCTCGGTCGTCTCGGCACGGGCGTTGGCTTTCGAATATGGCCCGCCGTCCCTCAAGATGCAACCGGGCCGCGGATCGCCGGCGGCGGGGCGCTTGGCCTCCGGCTTGCGGCCGTCCCGGCGCGGGCGAACGCGACTTGGCGCGCGTCTTAACGATTTGTAAGAGAGACTTGCGGACACTGCCGCAATGCGCGGCGAAATCAATGCCGAAATAAAAGAAAAGTAACCGTATAAAATTGAGACAAGATCTTGCGTCCGAATGTGTGTGCGATCAAAAAATGGTGACAGGAAGTGATGAACGGGCCTGAAGGAAATACCATATAAGTATACCAGACAAGTATACCAGGACAAACACGTATGCATGGGCTGATAAAATATCTTTGGGATCGTAAGCAGAAAAGAAAAGGCGGGGCCGACGCGCCGAGACCCCGGATCGGCCTGGCGCTCGGCAGCGGCGCGGCGCGCGGCTGGGCCCACCTCGGGGTGATCGAGGCGCTCTCGGAGCTCAAGCTAAGACCCGATGTCGTCTGCGGCACGTCGATCGGCGCCCTGGTCGGCGGCTTCTACCTCAGCGGCCAGGTCGACGCCCTCAAGGACTGGGCCTGCCGCCTGACCAAGCTCGGAATGTTCCGTTACCTGAATCTAAGGCCGCCCGGGAAGGGTATCATCGCCGGGCGCCGGCTTTTTACCGAGATGGAGCGGTATCTTCGGGACACGGCCATCGAGGACCTCCCGGCGCCCTTCGCCATCGTCGCCACCGACCTTGACACCGGTGACGAGGTGTGGCTGAGGGAAGGGCGTCTCGTCGACGCGATCAGAGCCTCTTTCTCCCTCCCCGGGTTCTTCGAACCGGTCAAGATCGACGGCCGTTGGCTGGTGGACGGCGCGTTGGTGAATCCCGTTCCCGTGTCGGTGTGCCGGGCGCTTGGCGCGGACCTCGTGATCGCCGCCACGCTCGACGCCCCCGCTCCATGCCCAGAGCGCGACCCCAAAGGCGCGCGCTCCAGCGCCGCCGGTTTCGACCCGCGGGCGCTCCGGCCCGGAGCACGAACCGCCGACGGTGCCATTGGTCCCGGAAGATCACGATCCTCGCCTCGACACACCGGTCCTCCAACGCTCCTGGGGGTCATGACGTCGACCGTCAGTATCGTGCAGGACAGGATCATGTGTTCCCGGCTAGCATCCAGCCCACCGGACGTCGGCATCAACGCCGAGGTCGGGCATATCGGCCTGCTGGACTTCCATCGCGCCTCCGAGCTCATCGACGAGGGCAAGGCCGCCGTCGGCCGGTCGCAGCAGGAGATCATGGACGCGATCGGGGCCTTCAAGCCCGTCAAGCGGGGACGCCGCCGCCGGGAGCCGGGCGCCGGGCGCGTCACCGCGGCTAAGATCGCCTAGAGGCGGGCGCCGGGGGAAGGCCGGGGCAGAGGGAACTGGTCCATGATGGGACGGTTGGGCGGAAACGGCATCGTCGAGAGAGTGGCGAGAAGCTTGAAGCGCGCCGCGGCGCCCCTGATCGCCCTGGCAAAGGGACGCCGCGAGCTTCGAGCCGGTGATGATGTCGGCGGGGCGAAACCCCATCCGTGGGAAGCGGCCTATCCCGAGGGGCTGGGCTGGCGCGTCGACATCGAAACCAAGCCGCTCTTCGCCATCCTCGACGACGCCCTCGCCGCTTACCCTGAAAACCCCTGCCTCGAATTCCTCGGCAAGAGTTACAGCTACACGGAGATCGGCGACCTCGTCGCAAGGGCGGCGAAGGGCTTCGGCGAGATCGGGGTCGGCAAGGGCGTCAGGGTCGGGCTGTTTCTGCCCAACTGCCCCTTTTACGTCATCTGCTACTACGGCATCCTCAAGGCCGGCGGGACGGTGGTGAACTTCAACCCGCTCTATGCGGCGCGCGAGATTGCGGGCCAGATTCGGGACTCGGATACCCGCATCATGGTGACCTTGAACCTCAAGGGTCTCTATCCAAAGGTGTCCGGACGGCTCGACGACACCTGCCTCGAGAAGATCGTGGTGTGCCGTATGAGCGACGCGCTGCCGTTTCCCGAAAATGCTTTGTTCGCCTTCCTGAAGCGCAAGGAGATCGCCGCCATCCCGGCCGATGAGCGTCACCTCAAGTTCGAAAAGCTGATCGCCAACGACGGCCGCCGCGAGCCGCCGGAAATCGACCCGGACCGGGATGTGGCGGTCTTTCAATTCACCGGAGGGACCACCGGCTACCCGAAAGCCGCGATGCTTACCCACGGCAACCTCTACGCCAACGCGGTACAGACCTCGATGTGGACAACCGGGACCAAGCCCGGGGAGGAAAAGTTTCTGGCGGTGCTGCCCCTGTTCCACGTTTTCGGCATGACGGCGGTGATGAACGTCGGCCTTTACCGGGGCGCGGAGATCGTGTTGCTGCCACGGTTCAAGGTCGGCGAGGTCCTGAAGGTGATCGACAAGCAGCGCCCGACGGCGTTCCTGGGGGTTCCCACCATGTACGACTCCATCAACGGGCACAAGGACCTCCACAAGTACGATTTGTCGAGCCTCACCTTCTGCATTTCCGGCGGCGCGCCGCTGCCCGTCGAGGTCAAAAGCGCCTTCGAGCGCCTGACGGGCTGCACCTTGGTCGAAGGCTACGGGCTGACGGAGGCGGGCCCCATCTGCACGATCAACCCCTTTACCGGCATCAACAAACCGGGCTCCATCGGCCTTCCGATCCCCGGGACGACAGTCGAAATCACTTCGCTTCGCCATCCAAAGCGGCGGGTTCGCTTCAACGAGCACGGCGAGATCTGCGTCTCGGGACCACAGGTGATGGTTGGCTACTGGAATCGCCCGGATGAAACCAAAGCCGTCTTTCGTGGTGATCGGCTGCACACCGGAGACGTCGGCTACATGGACGAAGACGGATACGTTTTCCTGATCGACCGCATCAAGGACCTGATCATCACCGGCGGATTCAACGTCTATCCCCGCATGGTCGAGGAGGCCCTCCATCTCCACCCCGCGGTCGCGGAAGCGGCGGTGTGCGGCGTCCCGGATGAACATCGCGGCGAGATCGTCAAGGCGTATGTCAGGCTCGTCGACGGCGAAAGCCTCAGGGCGAGCGAATTGCGCGCGTTCCTGAAGGACAAGCTGGCGCCATTCGAGATGCCAAGGAGGATCGAGTTCCGCGACGAGCTGCCGAGGACGTTCATCGGCAAGCCCTCCCGGCGGCAGCTGATCGTCGAGGAGCTCAGAAGGATGGCGCAACGCCGCGCGCCATCCTCTGAACGCGCAAGCGAGACGCCTTTGAGCCAAGCGCCGGATACAGGTTCCGAAGGAAAGCTCGGGCGCAGCCTGGGATGAGCCGCAGGGTCGGATCCACCACCGCCCGCCGCGTCGGAGCGCCGCTTCATACGCGGACCAGGGTGTCTCGATCCATTATGAGGACAGGAACCACAGAGACACAAAGTATCAATAGCAAACTACCAAGAGATATCCCAAGAAAGTAAATACTTATTTGGGTTCCCACATCAAGACACAAAGATAGTGAGATAATTCTTTTTGTTGGTCTCTTTATGACTTTGTGGTGAAAATTTTTTCTCTGTGCCTCTGTGGTTCATTCCCTTTTCATGGACAGGCGCAGTATTTAGCGATTTCGGTATCAGAACGCCTCCGCATTGAGCGCCATGACCGGGTTCTTGCCGGCCATGATGGCGGCAAACAGCGCCGAGGTCTCGGGCAAGAGCCGGGCCATGAAAAAGCGCGCCGTCGCCACCTTGGAGCGGTAGAAGGCCGGCTGCTCGCCGTCCAGCTTCGCAACGCTCACCTTGACCATCCGCGCCCACATATAGCCCAGCGCCACCAGGGCGAAGAGGCGCAAATAATCGCTCGAGGCCGCGCCCGCCTCCTCGGGGTCGCCGAGCCCCTGCCGCGCGATCCAGACGGTTGCCCGCTGCAGTCTGCCGAAGGCCTTGGCGAGCGGCGCCACGAACTCGGCCATGGAAGGCTCGGCCTGGTTCTCCTCGAGGAAGGCCGCGAGGGGGTGGAAGAAGCGGCGCAGCAGCCGGCCGGTGTGCATGGGCAGCTTGCGGCCGACCAGGTCGAGCGCCTGGATGCCGTTCGCGCCCTCGTAGATCTGCGCGATGCGGGCGTCGCGCACGAGCTGCTCCATGCCCGATTCGCGGATATAGCCGTGGCCGCCGAAGACCTGCAGGCCCAGGTTGGTCGCCGCGAAGCCGTGATCGGTGAAAAACGCCTTGACGATCGGCGTCATGAGCCAAGCCAGGTCGTCGGCCTCCTGGCGCCGCGCGGGGTCCGGGTGCTTGGCGGCGACGTCGACGACCATGCCGACCCAGAGCGCAAGCGCCCTCGCCGCCTCGTTGAACGCGCGCATGGTGAGCAGGTTCTTGCGCACGTCGGGGTGGACGATGATCGGGTCGGCCGGCTTGTCCGGGAACTTGGCACCCGAAAGCGCGCGGCCCTGCAGCCGCTCCTTGGCGTAGGCGGCGGCCGACTGATAGGCGGTCTCGGCCAGGCCCAGGCCCTGGATGCCGACCGCGAGGCGCGCCTCGTTCATCATGGAGAACATGCAGCGCATGCCCTTGTGCGGCTCGCCGACCAGATAGCCCTCGGCACCGTCGAAGTTCATGGTGCAGGTCGAGGACGCCTTGATCCCCATCTTGTGCTCGATCGAGCCGCAGGCGACGCGGTTGCGCGGGCCCAGCGCGCCGTCCGGCTTGACCAGGAACTTCGGCACGATGAACATCGAGATGCCCTTGGTGCCCGGCGGCGCGTCGGGCAGCTTCGCCAGCACCAAATGCACGATGTTCTCGGTCAGGTCGTGCTCGCCCGCCGAGATGAAGATCTTGGTGCCGGTGATCTTGTAGGCGGCGGGTCCGTCGGGCTCGGCCCTGGTGCGGATGAGACCGAGGTCGGTGCCGCAATGCGGCTCGGTCAGGCACATGGTGCCCGACCAGGCGCCGTCGGCGAGCCTTGGCAAATACAGCCCCTTCTGCTCGTCGCTGCCGTGCAGCGCGAGGCCGGCATAAGCGCCTTGCGTGAGCATCGGATAGAGGCCGAAGCTGAGGTTGGTGGAGCAGATCAGCTCCTGCAGCGCGAACTGCAGGGTCTTCGGCAGGCCCTGGCCGCCGAACTCGGGTTCGCAGGCAAGCCCGGTCCAGCCGCCGGCGATGAAGGCCGCATACGCCTCCTTGAAACCCTTGGGCGTGCGCACCACGCCGTTCTCGAAGCTGCAGCCCTCCGCGTCGCCCGGCAGGTTGAGGGGCAGGAGCTCGTTCTCGCAGAACCTCGCGCCCTCCTCGAGGACGGCGTCGATTACGTCGCGGGCCGCCTCGCCGTAGCCGGGCAGCGTGGCGACCGTGCCCTCGTAGTCCAGCAGCTCGTATAGCACGAAGCGGATGTCCTCGAGCGGCGCGCTGTAAGTGACCATGGCCTGTCCCTCAGTTCCTGAGCGGCTTGCCGGTCTCGAGCATGTGCTCCATGCGGGCGAGCGTCGCGTCCGTCTTGACCAGCCGCATGAAGGCGGCGCGCTCGAGCGCCAGGATCCCGTCCTCGCCGGCCGGCGCGCTCAAATCGGCTCCCGGGCCGCCGGTCAGCACCTCGGCGAGCGCCCCCGCCACCACCTCGTCGTGGGCGCTGATCCGGCCCTTGGCGGCGAGGTCGCGGAGCGCGATGCCGAGAGAGGCCTTGCCCGAGGGGCCGGGCAGGGTGAGCTCCACCGGTTCGGGCGGGGTGTAGCCCTCGGCAAGCTCCAGCGCCTTCGCCTTGGCGTCGGCCAGCAGCCGCTCGCGGTTGAAGGTGACGCCGTCGCCCGGGCGCAGGAAACCCAGCTCCCTGGCCTCCAGGGCCGACTTCGCCAATTTGGCGAGGCCGATGGTCTCGAAGGCCTCGGCGATAAGCGGCATGGGCCCGCGCGGGCGCCGCGCGTCGGCGCCGAGGCGGGCGAGCAACTCCTTGCAGCCGCCCCAGGCCGGCACGACGCCGACGCCGGTCTCGACCAGGCCGATGTAGCTCTCGGCATGGGCCACAACGGCGTCCGCGCTCAACAGAAGCTCGCAGCCGCCGCCGAGCGCCAGGCCCGAGGGCGCCGCCACCACGGGGAAGGGCGCGTACTTGAGCGCCGCGTAAGCCTGCTGGCCTTGGGCGAGCATCTCCTCGATGGCCGGCCACAGGGCCACATTCGCGGCGAACAGCGCGAGGGCGATGTTGGCGCCGGCCGAGAAATGCTCGCCCTCGTTGTAGATGACGAGCGCCCTGTAGCCCTTTTGCACCGTCTCGATCGCCTTGACGATCATCGCGAGGACGTCGGGGTCGATGGTATTGAGCTTGGTGTGGACCTCGAGGCAGACCACGCCGTCGCCGATGTCCCACAGGCTGGCGGAGCCGTTCCCGGCAAGCGGCCCGGCGCCGAGCTTGATGTCGGCAAGCAAAATCACGCCATCCGGCCGCGGCGCCTCAAAGTAGCCGCCGGCGACGGCGAGGTACTGCCGGCGGCCGTCATGGCTGCGGTAAAATCCGCCGCTCTCGGCCGCCGTCTCCAGCAGGGCGGGCGCCTCGACGCCGTCCCGCCTCAGGCGCTCGGCCAGGTAACCGGCGCCGAGACGGTCGATCAACTCGAAGGGCCCGTACTTCCAGTTGTATCCGAGCCGCATTGCGCGGTCGACGGTGGGGATGTCGTCGGCGATCTCCGGCACCAGCCCGGCGGCGTAAGCCAGCGTCTGCGAGAGCACCGCCCAGGCGTACCGCCCTCCCCTGTCGGGGTGCTCGACCAGGGCCTTGAGCCCGCCCGCCCTGGAAGCCGCGAGACTCTCGAGCACCGGCTCGGCGGCGGGCGCATAGGCGCCGGTCTTGAGGTCCAACGCCTCCTTGACGCGCGCGCCGCCCGCCACGTTCAGGCGGTAGAAGCCGCCCTTGCCCTTGCGCCCGGTGGAGCCCTCGGCGATCATTTTGGAGATCAGCGGCGATTCCCGGCGGATCGCCTGGTAGGCGTCGGAGGCCGGCAGGTTGTCCGCCAGGTTCCGGTCGATCTCGGGCTGGAGGTCGATGCCGATCAGGTCCATCAGGCCGAAGACGCCGGTCTTGGGGATGCCGACCGGGCGGCCCATCACGGCGTCGGCCTCCTCGACGGTGACGCCGCAATCGAGCGCCTCGTTCAATGCGCACTGGAGCCAGAAGGCGCCGACGCGGTTGGCGATGAAGCCCGGCGTGTCGTGGCACATGACCACGCCCTTGCCGAGGCGGAGATCGGCGAAGCTCACGAGCGCCTCGAGCGCCTTGCTCTCGGTCTTGGGCCCGCTCACGACCTCCAGAAGCCGCAAATACCGGGGCGGGTTGAAGAAGTGGGTGATCAGGAAATGGCGGGCCATGTCCTCGGTGAGCCCCTCGGTCAGCTTGCTGAGCGGCAGGGTCGAGGTGTTGGACGAGACGATCGAGCCCGGCTTCCGCGCCTCCTGGATCCTGCGGTAGAGATCCCGCTTGACGTCGAGCCGCTCGACCACCGCCTCGACGATCCAGTCGCACTCGGCGAGCCCGCTCAAATCGTCCTCGACGTTGCCGGGGCTGACGAGCTTCGCGGCCCGCTTGGTCATGAAGGGCGCGGGCTCGGCCTTCAGCATGCGCGCGATGGCGCCCTCGGCCATGGCATTTCGGTTCGTGGCGCCCTCAGGCACGACGTCGAGCAGCCTGACGGGCACGCCGGCGTTGGCGGCATGCGCCGCGATGCCGCCGCCCATCACGCCGGCGCCGATGACGGCGATCTTTGCGATCGTCATGCCACGGCCTCCAGGACCGTGGCGATGCCCTGGCCGCCGCCGATGCACTGGGTGGCGAGCGCCAACGCCTTGCCCTCGCGGCGCAAGAGCTGGGCCGCCTTGCCGGTGATGCGCGCGCCGGTCGCGCCCAGCGGGTGACCGAGCGCGATGGCGCCGCCGTCCAGGTTGACGCGCTCGAGGTCGATCTTAAGCTCGTCGACGCAGGCGAGCGCCTGGGCCGCGAAAGCCTCGTTGAGCTCGATCACGTCGATGTCCTTCATCTCCACGCCGGCGCGCTTGAGCGCCTTCTCAGAGGCATGGACCGGGCCGAGGCCCATGAGCTGCGGCGCGCAGCCGGCGACCGCGACCGAGCGGATGCGCGCGAGCGGCTCGAGCCCGCGGCCCTTGGCGTACGCCTCGGTGGTGACGAGCACCGCCGCCGCTCCGTCGGTCAGCGGCGCCGACGTGCCCGCCGTCACCGTGCCCTCGGCCTTGAAGGCGGGCTGCAAGCCCGCGAGCACCTCCGGCGTCGTGTCCGGGCGGATGCAGCCGTCGGCCGCGACGGTGTGGTTGCCATGGCGGATCGGCACGATCTCGTCGTCGAAGCCGCCAGACTCGCGCGCACCGGCCGCCTTGCGGTGGCTTTCGCTCGCCAGCTCCTCCTGGCGGGCGCGCGGGATCTTGTACTTGGCGGCCACGTTCTCCGCCGTCTCGCCCATCGAAACGTAGGCCTCAGGGTAGCGCTCGGCGAGGCCCGGGTGCGGCAGCGGGTTGTAACCTCCCATCGGCACGCGCGTCATCGACTCGACGCCGGCGCAGAGGAAAGCCTCGCCCGCGTCCATCTGGATGGCGCCGGCGGCGATGTGGATCGCCTGCATGGACGAGCCGCAAAAGCGGTTGACCGTGGTGCCTGAGACCGTGAGCGGCAATTCGCAGAGGAAGCCGATCAGGCGCGCGACGTTGAGGCCCTGCTCGGCCTCGGGAAAGGCGCAACCGACGATCAGGTCCTCGATCTCGGCGGGCTCGATGCCGGTCTTCTCCAAAAGGCCGCGCACCACCTGGGCGGTGAGCTCGTCCGGGCGCACCCCGGTGAGCTCCCCCTTGTTCGCGAAGTGGAAAGGGGAACGGGCATAACCCGCGATCACGACGTTCTTGTGCATGGGACACTATCTCCCGCGTGGGGTTCGCATGGCGGGCCCGGCCCCGCCATCATCGTCCGCGCCCTTGGCGCGTAGGTGATCGCGCACCGCCGCCTCGATCTCGCGGAGCTCCGCGAGCGTCTTCCCGAGGTCGGCGTGCTGGCGCTCGAGCGCGGCGATGCGATCGCGCGCCCTGGACAGCAAAAGGCGCATCTGCTCCGCGTGTTCCGGGTCGGCGTCGTAAAGATCGAGCCATTCCCCGATCTCGCGCAGGGTAAAGCCGAGGCGCTTGCCGCGCAGGATGAGGATCAGCCGGCCGCGGTCGCGGCGCGTAAAGACGCGGGTGTTGCCTGCCCGCTGCGGGTCGATCAGGCCCTTGTGTTCGTAAAAGCGGATGGCGCGCGGCGTGACGCCCAACTCCTTGGCCAACTTGGTGACGGTGTAAAGGTTCTGCATATCCGGGCGTTGCGAATTTTGCATCAGTAGCACATATTCACGTAAAGGTCAAGTAGCTTACCTATACGTGAAACAGGCCCCGCCGAGCCCCTCGGACGGGCCGGCAAAGCCCCCGGGCGATATGGAACGGGGCCGGAAAGGCGCGACGGGGGAGATGATCCGCGGGCAAAGTTGTGCCAGACTGAGCCGGTGTGATGCGCGTTCGGGGATACGATATGGAGGGCGCGGAGGAACCTGCGGCTCCCGCGACCGGGGCGGTCGAGCGCGCTGGCGCCCCAAGAGGCGGGAAGGTCCGATGAGCAGGAGGATAAAGGCCGCCGCGCTCGAACGGATGCTCGGCAACGGCGAAGAGCTCGCCTTACTCGACGTCCGCGAGGAAGGGGCCTTCGCGCGCGGCCATATTCTGTTCGCCTCGTCGCTGCCGCTCAGCCGGTTGGAGCTCGGGATTCTCGACCTGGTGCCGCGGCCCTCGGTCCGGATGGTTCTCTGCGACGCGGGCGAGGGGCTGGCCGAGCGGGCGGCGGGACGGCTCGCGGCGCTCGGCTATACGGACGTCTCCGTGCTCGACGGCGGCGCGGACGCCTGGCGCGCGGCCGGGCGCGAGCTCTTTCGCGGCGTCAACGTGCCCAGCAAGGCCTTTGGCGAGTTCGTCGAGCGCACGCTGAAAACGCCCTCCATCTCGGCCCGGGAATTGAAGGCCAAGCTCGAGACCGGCGACGACGTGATCGTGCTCGACAGCCGGCCCATCGAAGAGTACCGGGCGATGAGCGTTCCCGGCGCCATCGCCGTGCCGGGCGCCGAACTCGTCTACCGGATCCACGACCTCGTGCCTGCGCCCGAGACGCTGGTGGTGGTGAACTGCGCCGGACGCACGCGCAGCATCATCGGCACGCAGTCGCTAATCAACGCGGGCATCGAGAACCCGGTCGCGGCGCTTCGCAACGGGACGATGGGCTGGCATTTGGCCCGCTTCGAACTGGAGAGCGGCATGGACCGCCGGGCGCCCGAGGTTTCCCGCGAAGGCCTTGGCCGGGCCCGCGCCGCCGCCGCCCGTGTGGCCCGGCGCGCGGGCGTCCGCACCATCGACAGGACGACGTTTGCGCGCTGGCGCGCCGAAAGCGACCGGCGCAGCCTTTACGTGTTCGACGTGCGCGGCCCGGAAGAGTTCGAGGCGGGACACCTACCCGGTTCCGCGAGCGCTCCGGGCGGGCAGCTCGTGCAGCGGACCGACGCCACCATCGGGACGCGGGGCGCGCGGGTGGTGCTGGTCGACGACACAGCCGTGCGCGCCACCATGACCGCCTCGTGGCTCACGCAGATGGGCTGGGAGAATGTCGCGGTGCTCGGCGACGGCCTCGCGGGCGCGGCGCTCGAGACCGGCCCCCGGCCGGCCCGGGTCGCCGGGCTCGACGGCCTCCGGGTCGACGAGATCTCTCCGGCCGGGCTCGCCGCCGCGCTTGGTCACGGCACGCAACGAGGCGCCGCGGTTGTGGTGGTGGACCTTGCCACCAGCCGCTGCTATCGCGCCGGGCACGTTCCGGGGGCGTGGTTCGCCGTCCGCTCGCGCATGCACGCAGGCTTCGAGCGATTGCCGAAGGCGGACCTGCTGGTGTTGACATCCGAGGACGGCGTTCTCGCGCGCCTGGCGGTACCGGAGGCGCAACGCCTCACCGACACGCCGGTCCGCGCGCTTCGCGGCGGCACGGCGGCCTGGCGCGCGGCCGGCCTCGCGCTCGCCGATGGGTTGGAGAACCCGGCGGATAAGTGCGACGACGTCTACCTCAGGCCCTACCAAGAGGACTCCGGGGTCGAGGACGCCATGCGGGCCTACCTCAAGTGGGAGGTCGACCTCGTCGACCAGATCGAGCGCGACGGCGGCGCGCCGTTCCGGATCGTCACGCCGTGACTCCGCCCGCGGCGCTGGGGGTCCAGGAGCACAAGCCCAAGACCCCCACGCAGGCCGCTCAAATTCGGTCTGGGCCTCGGGCTTACTTCTCTTTAGTCACGGAGTATTCCAG
>CBESNX010000013.1:0-14316 GCA_965531025.1 uncultured bacterium | reverse complement strand
GACGCCACGGCGCAAAAGGACCCGGCCTGCGGTGGGGCAAATCGGCTCCCCGGGTGCGTTGCGACGCTCGCCCGATGCTCAGGCATCGCGCTTCACGCCGCGCCTGCCCGGAAAACCGATTTGCCTCCATCAAATTGATTCAATTTGGTCGGATAGCGCTCTATTCGTCGGCCCACCGGGCGCAGCGTCCGGGAGGTAATGAGGAAACAGTTGGGGGAACGCAATCCCTGAGATATAACTTAGCGCGCACGCAAGGGGGCGCTCCGGCCATGGGGAAGCTCAGGACGGCGGTTGTCGGTGTCGGCCGTTTCGGCCGATTTCACGCGGAGAAGTATGCGCGCCTTGAAGGCTCGGAGCTGGTGGCGGTGGCCGACGTGGATCGCGCGCGGGCCGAGGAGGTGGCCGGAAAGTACGGGGTGAGCCCCGTCTTCGACTTTCGCGACCTTTTCGGCCGCGTCGACGTCGTCAGCATCGCCGTCCCCACCGCGCTCCACTACGAGGTGGCCAAGCCTTTTCTGGAGAACGGCGTGCACGTGCTCGTCGAAAAGCCGATCACCGACGATCTCGCCAAGGCGGACGAACTCATCCAGCTTGCCAAGGACAAAGGGGTCACGCTCCAGGTCGGGCATGTGGAACGGTTTTCCGCGGTGCGGCTGGGGGTCGAGGAGATCATCGACGATCCCGTGTTCATCGAATGCAACCGGCTCATGCCGTTCCGGCCGGGCTCCGTCGACATCGATGTCATTCTGGACCTCATGATCCACGACATCGACCTTATCCTCGACATCGTGAGGGCCCCGGTGATCAAGGTCGACGCGGTGGGCACGCCCGTGCTCACCAGTGGGGTGGACATCGCCAATGCCCGCATCGAATTTGAGACCGGCTGCATCGCGAACATAACCGCGAGCCGCGTCAGCACGAAGGACGAGCGCAAGATCAGGATCTTCCAGCGCCGGGCGTACATCTCCATCGATTTCCTTCACAACAAGGTGACGATCGCCAACAGCGGGAACGCCAAGCCGTTCCAGGGCGTTTCCGGCATCGCGGTCGATGAGCGGAGCTATGAAGAGGGCGACAAGCTGGAGCGCGAAATCGAGGCGTTTCTCCAAGCCGTCGCCTGCGGAACGACGCCGCCCGTGACGGGCGAGGACAGCCGACGAGCCTTGCAGACGGTCTTTTTGATCAATCGCAGTCTGCGCTCGCGCTCAGGGCTCGGCGGCGGTAAGACATCGGCCCCAAGGCGGCGCGGCGGCGGCTGAGCCTTGCGCCAATCTCCGCAATCGCCCCCCGTGAAGCCGCCTCCGATTCCCTTCGTCGACCTCAAGGCGCAGCACGAGCGCCTGAAATCGCGGATCGAAGCGCGCGTCGCCGCCGTGCTGGAGCACTGCCGGTTCGTCCTGGGGCCGGAGGTGGCGGAGTTCGAGGCGGAGCTCGCCCGCTTCGCCGGCTCGGCCCACGCCATCGCGATCTCGAGCGGCACCGACGCCCTGCTCATCGCCCTGCTGGCCGAAGGAATCGGCGCGGCGGACGCCGTGTTCGTCCCCGCCTTCAGCTTCGCCGCCACGGCAGGGGCCGTCGTCGCCGCGGGGGCCGAGCCCGTGTTCGTCGACGTGGACCCACGGAGCTTCAACATCGACCCCCGGGACCTCGAGCGGCGCATCGCCGGGGTCGGCGCCGAGGGACGCCTGCACCCACGGGCGATTATTGCGGTCGACCTCTTCGGCCTGCCCGCCGACTATCCCGCCCTTGACGCCGTCGCGGAACGCCACGGCCTGTTCCTGTTGGCCGACGCGGCGCAGAGTTTCGGGGCCACTCTCGCCGGCGTTCGGGTGGGCCGGCTTGCGCCCGCAACCGCGACGAGCTTCTATCCCACCAAGCCTCTGGCCTGCTATGGCGACGGCGGCGCCCTGCTGACCGACGATCCGGAGCGCGCGGCCAGGATGCGTTCGATCCGGGTCCACGGCCAGGGCGAGAACGACTCGGACATCGTCAGGCCGGGCATCAACGGCCGGTTGGACACCCTCCAGGCGGCGATCCTGCTGGCCAAGCTCGAGGTCTTCGCCGACGACCTCGCCGCCCGCGAATCCCTCGCCTCCACCTACGACGGCAACCTCGAGGATGTGGTGACCGTGCCGGCACGCATCCCGGAAACGGAACGCTCCTGGGCCGTTTACGCGATCCTGGTTGACGAGCGTGACAGGGTGCGGAACGCGTTGGCCCGGGACGGCATCGAAACCACGATCTACTACCCGCGCCCGCTTTCCCTTCAGCCCGCATTCGAGCGTTTCGGCGAGGGCCCCGGCGCGCTGCCGGTGAGCGAACGGCTGAGCGAGCGGATCTTGTGCCTTCCCATTTACCCCTACATGGGGCAGGAAAACGCCAGGCGCATCTGCGAGGCCGTGGCGCGGGCGCTTAGGTGAGGGCGGACGCGTGATGCCGAGAGGCGCGGATGCCCCTTTCCCGGCGGCGCGTCATCCGCCCTCCCCGCAGGCCGGACGGGCCCGCACGCTTTGCGCCAAGTGTTGACCCCTTGCCTTGCGTAAGACTATGAACACCGCCCGCTATCCGGCCGTATTCGAGCGCCACTTCGCCGGGGCCGGCTTTTTCGCTGCGGGTCCCGGTCTTCGGATTAGAGAGAGTTCAAGGGCGCAAGACTGGAGCGGGTGAGGGGAATCGAACCCCCGTATTCAGCTTGGGAAGCTGATGTTCTGCCATTGAACTACACCCGCCTGAACCACACCCGCCCCGGGGCCGTGTTTATAAATGAGCCCCTTCCCCCGTGCAAGGTCTCCCGTGCCGCCGCGGCCGGCGTTTACCGCCCGATCCTTGCCCGTCCGGCCCAAGCGGGCCGCTCCACCAAGGCCGGGCTGGCCTGGGCTATGCAAGCGGCTTGACGGGCGAGGCGGGAGCGACTATGACTGCGGGCTCCCGTGGAGATTTGGGCCGGCCGGCTTGCATCCACGTAAAACAAGTTGCTAAAAGGTCGGAGAGCCCTTAAAGCCCCGACCGCGCCGGTCGGGCTTTTTTTTCGCGTCGGGTTTTGCGGAAGAAGGGAGAAGGACATGGCAGAGTCGAGATCACCGTCGCAATCGCGCGGTTCATCCTGGCGCCCGCGGACGAATCTTGTCCGGGGCGGCACCCTGCGCTCGCAGTTTCTCGAGACCTGCGAGGGCCTCTACGTCACCTCGGGCTACGTCTATGAAAACGCGGAAGAGGCCGAGCTTGCCTTCAAGGGGGAGACGCAACGCTACATCTACTCCCGTTTCTCCAACCCGACCGTCACCATGTTCGAGGAGCGCATGGCGCTGCTGGAAGGGGCCGAAGTCTGCCGCGCCACCGCCTCCGGCATGGCCGCCGTCTTCGCCTCGATGATGGGCCAGCTCAATGCCGGCGATCACGTGGTCTCCTCGCGCGCCCTGTTCGGCTCGTGCTACTATATCGTCTCCGAGGTTCTGCCGCGCTACGGCATCGACGTCACCATCGTCGACGGCACCGAGCTCGAGCAATGGGAAAAGGCGTTCAGCCGCGAGACCCGGTGCGTGTTCCTCGAGACCCCGTCGAACCCGACGCTGGAGATCATCGACCTCGCCACGGTGTGCGCGCTGGCGCATAAGGCCGGAGCCAAGGTCATCGTGGACAACGTGTTCGCGACCCCGATCCTGCAGCACCCGTTCGATTTCGGCGCCGACATCGTCGTCTATTCGGCGACCAAGCATATCGACGGCCAGGGCCGGGTTCTGGGCGGCGCGATCCTCGCCGATGCCGAGTTCGTCGAGGAACACCTGCGGATGTTCCTGCGCCACACCGGCCCGTGCCTGAGCCCGTTCAACGCCTGGCTGTTGCTCAAGGGCCTGGAGACGCTGGAAATCCGGGTCAGGCAGCATTGCGAGAACACCCACGAAGTCGCGCGATTCCTGGCGGCGCGAAAGGATCTCGGCCGGGTCGTGTTCCCCGGCCTCGAAAGCCACCCGCAGTACGCGCTCGGCAAGGCGCAGATGAAGGATTCAGGGAGCGTGATTTCCTTCGAGGTCGAAGGCGGCAGGGATGGAGCCTTCCGGTTCCTCAACGCGCTCGAGCTGATCGACATCTCGAACAACCTGGGCGACACCAAGAGCCTGATCACCCATCCGGCGACGACCACCCACCAGCGCCTGAGCGAAGACGAGCGCGCCCATCTCGGCATCACGCCGGAGTTCGTGCGCCTGTCCGTCGGGCTCGAGGACCCGGAAGACGTCAAGGAGGACCTGGACCGGGCCCTCGCCGCCGCACGCAAGCGAGGGCGTGCGCGAAAACCGCCCAAAAACCGCCACAGGGCGGCCAAAGTTTCGCCATAAAGATCATAACTTCGCCCAACAGCGGTGCTAGCGGTCATCACCTGAAGCCGGCGGAACCGCCGTCCGGGGGCGGCTACGGGCCGTTCGCGGCGGCGCCCGCCCGCCTGAACAGACAAGGTGATGACCATGAGTTCATTGAAACCCTTCCACCTTCTTGCATGCATCCTGTGGCTCGCGGGCTGCACCGGCTATGAGCTGGACGCGCTCCGCGAGACGACCCCGCGGGGACCGGCCTTCACCAAGGCCCTGACCAAGGAATATCTCGCCTTCGCCACCTTCGAGGGGTGGGAGATGTACGACTGGCCCGACGCCCTCCATTTCGCAAGGAAGGGCCTGAATACCGCCGCCGGCAGCCCTGAGCCGCCGGAAGAGTTGAGCCGCTGGAACCTGCCCAAGGACAAGATCGAAGAGCTTTCCCGAAGCCGCGCCCGGTTGCTCGCGGCCCTCGATGGCGGCGCCAGGGAAAGACGGCCGGAGCTCGCGGCGCGGGCCCAGGCCAAGTTCGACTGCTGGGTGGAACAGCAGGAGGAAAACTGGCAGTGGGATCACATCAGGGCCTGCCGGGAGGGGCTCGAAGCCGCGCTGAAACGGCTCGAGGCCGCGCCGGGCAAGGGTTACACCCTGTATTTCGACTTCGACAGCGCGCGCATCAGACCCGCGGGCACGCGCACCATCGACACCGTCATCGGAACGCTGGACGGGCTCGCCGGTCCCGCGGTGACGCTCGGCGGCCATGCCGACCGGGCGGGAACCGAGGCCTACAATCTGGACCTGTCGCTAAGACGCGCCCGCAGCGTGCATGACGCGCTCGTCCGCCGGGGCATCCCACCGTCGCGCGTCACGATCCAGGCGTTCGGGGAGATGCGGCCGAAGGTCCCGACGCAGGACGGTGTGCGGGAACCTGGGAACCGCCGCGTGGAGATTCTTCTGAACGCCCGGTAGGCCGCGATCGGCCGGGCCCGGGGCGCGCCGGCGAAGTCCCGGCGCCGCGGCACGGTTCGCGCCCCTGCGGCGCGCCGCCGCGGTGGCGAATGACGGCCTGGACAAAGCCCCGCCGGGACGTAATATGTGGCGTTACAGGACATCCGCCGCCGGATCGGATGCCGCCAAAGTCAAAGGGCTCGGCCATGTACACAGAGACCACCCACTCAATCGAGGTAACGGTGAAGCCGTATTACCTGGAGGACCAGTCCTCGCCATCGGACAACCGCTATATCTGGGCCTACCACATCCGCATCGCCAACAAGGGTTCCCAGACCGTCCAGCTGCTTCGCCGTCACTGGAAGATCACGGACTCGCTTGGCCGCATCCAGGAGGTCCGGGGCGATGGCGTGGTCGGCGAACAGCCGGTGCTGCAACCCGGCGAAGCCTTCGAGTACACGTCCGGCACCCCGCTCGCGACCCCGTCCGGCATCATGGTGGGGACGTATCACATGGAAACCGAGAGCGGAACGAAGCTCGAAGTGGCCGTCCCCGCATTTTCCCTCGACAGCCCGCACGACACGACCGGGGTGCACTAGCAGGGCGCCCAATCAGGTTCGGACGGGCCTTGATTCGCGGGGTTTGCGGGCCATCTTTGGGACAGGCAGAGCATGGCGGCGCCTGAAGCACAGCCGTAAAGAACGGCCATGGATCGAAACACGCGAAAAACCGGCGCAAATTAAGAAGGAGTGCTGCTTTGAAGACCGTTGAACCCATTCGTCTGGCCGAAACCGCCCGCACTGGAAACAGCCTTGCCGAAAAGGCAAGGGCCGGCGCGCGCGCCAGCCGCGCCGAGGCGGAGGAAGCCGTGCGCACCCTGATCAGCTGGGCCGGCGATGATCCGGCCCGCGAGGGATTGAGGAGCACGCCCGAGCGGGTGGTGCGGGCCTATGAAGAGTTCTTCTCGGGCTATGGCAGGGACCCGGCCGAAATCCTGAAGCGCACCTTCAAGGAATGCGACGGCTATGACGAGATGGTGGTGTTGCGCGACATCCGCTTCGAATCCCACTGCGAGCACCACCTCGCGCCGATCATCGGCAAGGCCCACGTGGCGTACTTGCCCCATAAGCGTATCGTCGGCATCAGCAAGCTGGCCCGCCTCGTCGAGGCATACGCCAGGCGGCTGCAGATTCAGGAAAAGATGACGGTCCAGATCGCCGATACCATCAACGACGTGCTCGAGCCCAAGGGCGTGGCGGTGGTCGTCGAGGCGGCGCACCAGTGCATGACGACGCGCGGCATCCACAAGCCCGGCGCGACCATGGTGACCAGCCGTATGACCGGGGCCTTCCGCGCCGACCCAAAGACGCGGCGCGAATTCCTCACCATGATCGGCAGTCCGGGCTCGGGCCAGTTATCGAACGTTTGAACCCGCGCCCGCCGGGGCTCTCGGGAAGATACCTTAACGCCCGCGGACCGGACGGAACGCTTGCGCACCCACCCATCCCCTTTCATTCGTAGACAACCGGCAACTCTTTGCCGATTATTCGCTAGGGTGCAGAGAACGCGACAAGTGCTCAGGCCGTGATCGATTTCCGCCCCATCTTCTTCCTCATCGGCATACTGCTCGCGACCCTCGCGCTTGGCATGTCCGTTCCGGCGCTGGCCGACGCCTTGGCCGGGCACTCCGGCTGGAAGGTGTTCGCCGCGTCGGCGGGGGTGACCTTTTTCGTGGGCATCACCCTGATCCTCACCAACCGGATCGGGCGCGTGAACCTCTCCATTCGCCAGGCTTTCCTGCTCACCACCCTGAGCTGGCTGGTGATCGCCTGTTTCGCCGCCCTGCCTTTCGCCTTCGCGGACCTCAACCTCAGCTTCACGGACGCTTTCTTCGAGGCCATGTCGGGGATCACCACCACGGGATCGACGGTGATCACGGGGCTCGACGACGCACCGGTCGGCATCCTGTTGTGGCGGGCGTTGCTGCAATGGCTCGGGGGCATCGGCATCATCGTCATGGCGGTGGCCGTCCTGCCGATGCTGCAGGTCGGCGGCATGCAGCTGTTCCGCATGGAATCCTCGGACCGCTCGGAAAAGGTGCTGCCCAGGGTGGCCCAGATCGCGACCCAGATCGGCATCATCTACGTCGTGCTCAGCATGATCTGCGCCGGCGCCTATTGGCTCGCGGGCATGAGCGGATTCGAGGCGATCGCCCATGCCATGACGACCATCGCCACCGGCGGCTTTTCGACCTCGGATTCCTCGGTCGGCCATTTCGACAGCGCCGCCGTCGACTGGATCGCGGTCGTGTTCATGCTGATGGGCGGCATGCCCTTCGTGCTGTACCTCAGGATGGTCCATGGCAGCCTCGGCGCGCTTTTGCGCGATTCCCAGGTGCGCTGGTTCGTCGGCATCGCGGCGCTCAGCGTCGCGCTGATGGTGGCGTGGCAGACCTTGAGCAACGGCGTGGGCTTGGGCGAGGCGCTCAGGCCCGTCGCCTTCAACGTGGTCTCGATGCTGACCGGCACCGGCTACACCACGACCGATTTCGGCCTGTGGGGCGGCTTCGCCATCGCCGTGTTCTTCTTCGTCATGTTCGTCGGCGGCTGCGCCGGCTCGACCACCTGCGGGCTCAAGGTCTTCCGCCTGCAGGTGCTTTACGCCACCACCGTCGCCCAGATCGGCAAGCTGATGCAGCCCCACGGGGTGTTCGTCCCCTACTACAACCGCAAGCCCATTCCCGAAGCGGTCGGCGAATCGGTCAAGAGCTTCTTCTTCCTTTACGCATCGGTCTTCGCGTTGCTCGCCATGGGGCTCGGCGCGCTCGGACTCGACTTCCTCACCTCCGTGTCCGGCGCGGCGGCGGCGATCGCCAATGTCGGTCCCGGCCTCGGCCCCGTCATCGGCCCCGCCGGCACCTTCTCGTCCCTGCCGGACATGGCGAAATGGCTTTTGTCGTTCGGCATGTTGCTCGGCCGGCTCGAGCTGTTCACGGTGCTGGTGCTGCTGATGCCGTCGTTCTGGCGCAACTGACCCGCGTCCGCCCTCTTGGCGACCTGCCGGTCGGGCGCTATCTGACGAAGCGCGCCAGGTGCTTGCGGATGCTTGATTCGAGCTCGGCGTTGAGCTCGTTCATCAGGGCCTCGGTGATCTCGAACCAGACGCGCTCGCGGTCCGCCAGGGAGGTGTCCTCAGGGACGGTGCGCGAGCGTTCCGCGCGGACCCTGACAAAGCCCTGGGGAAGGCCGCGCAGGTCCAGGATCTCGACGACCACTTCCAGGGCGGCGTCGTACCTCTCCGACTGGTCGGTGGTGAAGAAGCCGCGGATGCCCCGGGTCAACTCCAGGGGCACCTCGACGATGCGGGCGTCCTTGATGGTCACGCGCGCCCGGCCGTTTGGGCGACTCGCCTCGAGACGGTCCCGCACCCAGCGCCGCATCGCCTCTTCCGGCTGCACCGGGGCGAGGTGCTCCACATGGGGGGGCTTGAGCGGCGGAACGTACTGGGAAACGATCTCGATCTCGCCGACATCGAGAACGATCTTGCCAAGATGGCCATAGGTGAGATCCGGATATTGCGCCGCGGGCGGGGCCGTTGTGCAGGCCCCGAGCCCCGCCAGGAGGATGTAGGCGCCGATGCGGAATCCGATGCGAAGGGAGGGGGTCATGGGCGTAACCACTCACTGCAACCGCCGGCATTGTCGCACGGCCGGCGGCGGCCTTTCAAGACAACTCGCTCACGACTCGTAAAGTTCGGCGAGCAGGTCCTCGTCGAAGACATAGCGCGTCGCGCAGAACTCGCAGGTCACGATGACCTCGCCGTCGATCTTCAGCTCCTCGATCCGGCTGCGCGGAAACGAGCGCAACATATCGGCCACCCGTTGCCGTGAACATCTGCAGCCCACGTTGAGCGGGATCGGCTTGTAGACCCGCACCCCCGGTTCGTGGAACAGGCGGTACAGCAGCACGTTCGGGGCGATCCCCGGATCGATGAGTTCGGCGGCGGTTGCGCTTCCCATGAGCACCACGGCCTCGCGCCAGCCCTCTTCGCTCTCCTCGAATGACGCCCGCAGTGGCCCATTCGCCCGCGGATTTCCCGGCAGGCGCTGGATCATCATGGCTCCGGCCTGCCAGGCCTGCTTGCCCGCGTCGGTCTCGGCGCGGCCGACGGCGACCTTGACGGCGGCATCGAGCTGGTCGGACTGGCGGAAGTGATGGTGGACGCAATCGGCAAGGGTCGAGCCACTCAGCTCCACGACGCCCTGGTAGCGTTCGGTCTGGGGCCCCTGATCGACGGTGAAGGCGAGATGGCCGGCGCCCAACAGCTGCGGCACGGAATCGCCGATGCGCCCATCGGGCGCCGCCGCAAGGGTCGCGGCCAGGCGTTCCCGGTCATACTGGGCGTAACCGCGAATCCGGCCCTCGCTCGTGACATCGGCCACCATGAGTGTGACCGGCCCGTCGCCCCTGGTCTGCAGGGTGAACACCCCCTCGTATTTCAGGCCGTCCGCAAGCGCCGCCGCCAGGGCCAGCGTCTGCCCGAGCATGACGGCCACCGGTTCGGGATATCCGTGACGGTCCAACACCCCATCGACCAACGCCCCGAGCCGCACGAGGCGGCCGCGCAGGCCGTGGCGCTCGATCCGGAATCGCTGGATGAGGCCGCCGCTCAGGGCGGTCGAAGGATTCTGTGCCACCATGCTTAAGCCGCGCCCGGCTCAGGCCAGGCACCAGTGAAGGATGCCCTTCTCGGTATGAAGGCGGTTCTCCGCCTCATCCCAGACCACCGACTGCGGCCCATCGATGACCGAGGGCGCGACCTCCCGCTCGCGGCTCGCCGGCAGGCAGTGCATGAAGATCGCCTCGGGTTTGGCCAGCGCCATCAGCCGGTCGTCGACCCGGTAGGGCGTAAGGAGCTCGATGCGTCGCTCGCGTGATGAGTCGCCCCTCGATCCGTCGCCTTCCGGCCCGTTTGCCATCGAAAGCCAGGTGTCGGTCACGACGCAGTGGGCCCCCGAAACGGCGGCTTGCGGGTCGTCGCCGATGCTGATGTTGCCGTGCTCGGCGCGGGCCCAGTCGAGCACGTCACGGCACGGGCGCAAAGGCTCGGGGCAGGCGAGCCTGAGCTCGAAGTCGAAGCGCACGGCGGCCTGTATCCAGGTTGCCGCGACATTGTTGCCATCGCCGCTCCAGGCCACCACCTTGCCCTTGATCGGTCCCCGGTGCTCCTCGAAGGTCAGGACGTCGGCCATCAGCTGGCAGGGATGGCTGCGGTCGGTCAGCCCGTTGATCACCGGCACCGTGGCATGTTCGCCCATTTCCTTGAGGTGGCCCTCGCTCACGGTGCGCAGCATGATGACATCCACATAGCGCGAAAGGACCCGGGCCGTATCGGCGATGGTCTCGCCCCGGCCGAGCTGGGACTCGGACTGGCCCAGGGTGACCACCCCGCCGCCGAGCTGGCGCATGGCGACATCGAACGAGACGCGCGTGCGGGTGGAGGGTTTCTCGAACACCATCGCCAGCGTCTTGCCGACCAGGGGCGCCGGGTTGCCTTCCGGCGGCGCGCCCCGCTTGTACGCCGCGCCCAGATCGAGGATTTCGCGCAAGGTGGCGGCGTCGAGAACCGCGAGGTCGAGGAAGTGCCTCGGTCCCGCGCGGGTCGCGGCGGCCTTGTCGGGGGCGCCGGTGCCGGAATCGACGTTATCGGGCATCGTCATGTCAGGACCCCATCTCGCCGCAGGTGCGCTCCAGGATGTCCAGCGCCTCACCGACATGGTTTTCATCGATGATCAGCGGCGGCAACAGCCGCA
The DNA here is from genome assembly GCA_965531025.1 of uncultured bacterium. Classification (GTDB taxonomy): domain Bacteria; phylum Pseudomonadota; class Alphaproteobacteria; order SMXQ01; family SMXQ01; genus CBESNX01. Next base: position 3,249 of record CBESNX010000013.1, on the reverse strand, counting down.
CGGTGTTGTCCCCGGCCCCGAGGCTGAGCAACCCGTTCTCGCGCAGCCGCTGAACCAGATCCGTGTTCGGCACGACGCATTGCAAACCGAGCATGAGACCTAAGCCCCGCACCCCGGCGAGCACCCCGGGATGGGCCGCAACCAGCGCCTCGAGCCGGCCGTGCAGGAGGCCCGCCATACGGTTGACGTTGTCGAGAAAACCGTCCGTGATCATCACGTCGAGCACCGCGTTGGCGACCGCCATGGCCAACGGGTTGCCGCCATAGGTGCTGCCGTGGGAACCCACGGTCATGCCGAGGGCGGCCTTTTCGGTGGCAAGGCAGGCGCCGACGGGGAAACCGCCGCCCAGCCCCTTGGCGACGGACATGACGTCGGGGGTTACGTCCGCCCACTGATGGGCGAACAGCTTACCCGTGCGCCCCATGCCGCACTGGATCTCGTCGAAGAACAGCAGAAGGCCATACTCGTCGGCGATCTCGCGCAGTCCCCGCAGGTAATCGAAATCCGCGGGCCGGACGCCGGCTTCGCCCTGCACCGGCTCGACCAGAATCGCGGCGGTCTCGTCGCCGATGACCGCGCGCATCTCGTTGAGATTGCCGAAGGCGACGTGGTCGAAGCCCTCGAGCGGCGGGTCGAAACCCTTGAGCTGCTTCGCCTGGCCGCCGGCGGCGATGGTGGCAAGGGTGCGGCCGTGAAAGGCGTCGTTGCAGGCGATCACCCGGTAGCGCCCGGGGCTGGCGGTCTCATCGAAATGCTTGCGCACCATCTTGAGGCCGCATTCCACCGCCTCCGCTCCGGAATTGCAGAAGAACACCGTATCGGCGAAGGTGTTTTCCACCAGCCGCTCGGCCAGGCGTTCCTGATCCGGAATGCGGTAGAGGTTCGAGCAATGCCAGACCTTCCCCGCCTGTCGGGTCAGCGCCGCGACCAGGGACGGGTGGGCATGCCCCAGGTCCGTGACCGCGATGCCCGAGGCGAAGTCGAGATAGCGCCGCCCGTCGGCGGTGAACAGATAAGCCCCCTCGCCCCGCTCGAAGGCGATGTCGGCGCGGGCGTATATCGGCATCACGGCTGGAATCACTGAACTCTCCCGAACTTTCGCGATGAACGGCAGGCAAGTCCCCGGCATTTCACGAAAAAGGCGGCAAGTATCTGCAGAAGACCGGCCTCTGTCAACGAAAGGAAAGAAAAATCAGGGATGAGTCAGGGCCGTTCCCCGGCAGCCCGCTAGGCCTTCAGCTTGTAGCCGGTGGCCAGCATCACGTGGCAGACCGTCCACAGCAGGATGTTGCCGCCGACCATGACGGCGATGCCGGCCGTAAGCGACCCGTCCGCATGGCCGATGAAGCCGTAGCGGAAGCCGTCGATCATGTAGAAGAACGGGTCCAGATGGGCGAGCGTGTTCCATATGCCGGGCAGCCGCTCGATCGAATAGAAGGTGCCGGAGAGAAAGGCGAGGGGCGTGATGATGAAGTTCGTCACCACCGCCGCGTGCTCGTGCTTCTCGGCCCAGATGCCGCCGATCATGCCGAGAAGCGAGAGCATGAGCGAGGCCGACACCGCGTAAAAGGTGATGAAGAGCAGGCTGTGGACCTTGAGCGGCACGAAGACGAGCATGGCGAGAGCGACGGCGAGGCCGACGACCACGCCGCGGGTCGCACCGCCGAGAGCGTAGCCGAAGGTGAGCTCGGCAGGCGTGAGCGGGGCCATCAGCACGTCGACGATGTTGCCCTGAATCTTCGAGCTGACCAGCGACGAGGAGGTGTTGGCGAAGGCGTTCTGGATGATGGACATCATGATCAGCCCGGGGGCGAGATACTCCATGAACGGCACGCCGCCCACCGTTTTGAGCGCCCGGCCCAGGGCCAGCGAGAAGATGGCCAGGAACAGAAGCGTGGTCATGATCGGCGCCGCGATGGTCTGGACGTAGACCGAGGCAAACCGCAGCACCTCCTTGGCGTAGAGGGTCCAGACCCCGAGCCAGTTGACCGGCCCGAGTTGGCGTATGGTGGACGGTTTCGGAATGTTCGACATCAAATCCCGTGAGGCGATGCAACGGCTCCGCGCCCTTCGACCATAGAACCGGTCATGGCGCCGGCGCAAGCGTGCGAAAATCACTAAATTTCGCGCCCTTCCATGAAGAGGGAATGAATCACAGAGACACAGAGTTTTAAAATATCAATAATGGGAATCCACCACGAGGGACCAAATAAATATTACTATTTTGATTTCCCATATCGAGGCGTAAAGATTTGGTGAATAAAGTTCTCATTTCTTATCTTGGTGTCTTTGTGACTTTGTAGTGAAAATGATTTTCTCTGTGTCTCTGTGGTTTCCTACTGTCATGACGGCTCAACACTTCCTGGTTTGCGGACCCACTCGAGCAAGCGCAGGGGCGCTCGCGCGCGGGAACACGGCCGCGCCCCCGAGCGGATGACAGCGGCGCCAAAGCTTGCCATGCTCCGCGCCATGTCGCGCACGCCAAGGACACGGGATGCGGGCGGCGGCCCGGCTGAAAAGCGCCGCAAGGCCCGGTCCGGTCCCAGGAAAAGGAGGGGCCCGCGCAAGGTTACCGCCCGCTCCATCGAGGCCGCCGCCCTTTGGTATCTCGCGCGCTACGGCACGTCCACGGCGCACTTCAGGCGCGTGCTGATGAACAGGGTCGAACGATCCGCCCGCGCGCACGGCACCGACCGCGCCGACGGCGAAGCCCTCGTGGATAAGCTGATCGCGCGTTATCGTGAGGCGGGGCTGCTGGATGACCGGGCCTATGCCACGGCCAGGGCGCGGACGCTGCACGGGCGCGGCGCCTCCACCAGGACCCTCGTTGCGGCCCTGCGCGCCAAGGGGGTGGGGACGGAGGATATCGACGCCGCGATCGCCTCGCTCCGGGAACTTTGCGCCGACCCGGAGATGGCGGCGGCCCGGAACTTCGCGCGCCGCCGGCGCCTCGGGCCTTTCCGCGCGGCGGCCGAGCGGGACCGGCACGCGCAACGGGACCTCGCCGCCCTCGGGCGGGCCGGCTTCAGCTACCGCGCGGCACGAAGCGTGATGGCGGCGAAAACGCCCGAGGATCTGGAACGGGAGGATTTGCAACGGGATTAGGCGAGTCGGGAGTTAAGCGAACACCGTGGCGACGGCGCTCGAGGCAACCCGCCCCGTGAGCAATGCAGCACAGCCGTTACGGTGCGGTCGAGCTCGACTTCTCCGGCAGCCCCGCCTTGCGCAGGCCATCAATAAACCGCTCCA
>CBESNX010000012.1:0-14465 GCA_965531025.1 uncultured bacterium | reverse complement strand
CGCGAGGGCGGGCGCACGGTCGGCGCCGGCGTCGTCGCCAAAATCATCGAATAGGCATGAGAGGGGACCGCGGCGCGCAAGCGAGGCAAGACCATGGAAAGCCAGAACATCCGTATCCGCCTCAAGGCGTTCGACCACCGGCTCCTGGACCAGTCGACCAGCGAGATCGTCAGCACGGCCAAGCGCACCGGGGCGCAGGTGCGCGGGCCGATTCCCCTGCCCACCAGGATCGAGAAGTTCACGGTGCTGCGCTCGCCGCACATCGACAAGAAGTCGCGCGAACAGTTCGAGATCCGGACCCACAAGCGGTTGCTCGACATCATCGACCCGACGCCCCAGACGGTGGACGCGCTGATGAAGCTTGATCTCGCCGCCGGCGTCGATGTGGAGATCAAGTTGTGATGGGCGCGACGCGGACCGGAATAATCGCGGAGAAACGGGGCATGACCCGCGTCTTCAGCGAAGACGGCGGGCACGTGCCGGTGACCGTGCTGAAGGTCGACAACTGCCAGGTGGTCGCGGTCCGCACCCGCGAGAAGGACGGATATACCGCCCTTCAGCTCGGGGTGGGGACGGCCAAGGTCAAGAACATGGGCAAGCCCCTGCGCGGGCACTTCGCCAAGGCCAAGGTCGAGCCCAAGCGCAAGCTCGCGGAGTTCCGGGTGAGCCAGGATGCGCTGCTGGAGGTGGGCGCCGAGATCGTGGCCGATCACTTCATTGCCGGCCAACTCGTGGACGTGGCCGGCACCACCATCGGCAAGGGATTCGCCGGCGCCATGAAACGTCACGGCTTCAGGGGCCTCTCGGCCAGCCACGGGGTTTCGGTTTCGCACCGCAGCCACGGTTCCACCGGCCACAGCCAGGATCCAGGCAAGATATTCAAGGGTAAGAAGATGGCGGGCCACATGGGGAGCGCGAGGGTCACCACCCAGAACCTGGAGGTCGTCTCGACCGACACGGAGCGGGGGCTGATCCTGGTCAAGGGCGCGGTGCCCGGCGCCAAGGGCTCCTACGTGCTGATCTCGGACGCGACGAAGAGCCCGCTGCCCGAGGGCGCGCCGTTCCCGGCGGGCACCCGCGAAAGGGTGAAGCAAGAGCCCGCGGTGCAGGCGCCCGAAGATGCGCCGGAGGCGGCCGCCCCTGAGCCCGGCGCGGAACCGGAAGAGGGGGCACAAGCCGAAGCGCAGGCGCAAGCGGACGAAGAAACGCAAGCGGACGAAGAAACGCAAGCGGACGAGCCCGAGGAGCCCAAGGGCGGGGAAGAGAGCGCCGAGGCGCCCGAAGATGCGCCGGAGAAGAAGGGCTGACGTCGATGAAGTGCAGCATCATCGACCTCGACAACAAGAACGTCGGCAGCATCGATCTCGCGGATCGGGTGTTCGGTGTGCCCGTGCGCGCGGACATCTTGAGCCGCATGGTCAACTGGCAGCTCGCCAAGCGCCGCGCCGGAACCCATAAGACGAAGGGCATCAGCGAGGTCCGGGGCACCACGGCCAAGCCGTTCCGCCAGAAGGGCACGGGTCGCGCCCGCCAGGGTTCGCTGCGCGCCCCCCACTACAGGGGGGGTGCCGTCGTCTTCGGACCGGTGGTGCGCAGCCACGCGCAAAAATTGCCGAAAAAGGTGCGGAGACTCGCGCTCAGGTTGGCGCTGTCCAGCAAGCAGGCCGACGGCAAGCTGGTGGTGCTCGACGCCGCCAGGCTGAAGGACGCCAAGACCAAGGTCCTGGCCGAGCGACTCGACAAGCTGGGCTGGTCGTCGGTGCTGATCGTCGACGGCTCCGAGATCGACGCCAACCTTTCCCGCGCCGCCGCCAATCTGCCCAATGTGGACGTGCTGCCGAGCCGGGGCGCCAACGTTTACGACATCCTGCGCCGCGACACCTTGGTGCTCACCAAGGACGCGGTGCAGCAGCTCGAGGAGCGGTTGAAATGAGCGGGTCGCGCGCGCGAGAGGTCAGGGTCGGTGAGGGCCGGCGCTACGATCTCGTCCTCTCCCCGGTGATCACCGAGAAGTCGACGCAGGGCTCGGAGCACAACCAGATCACCTTCCGGGTGCCGCTCGACGCCTCCAAACCGGAGATCAAGGCGGCGGTCGAGGGCCTGTTCAAGGTCAAGGTCGAGACGGTGAACACCCTGCGCCAGCAAGGCAAGGTCAAGAGGTTCCGCGGCCGCCGCGGCAAGCGGCCCGATTACAAGAAGGCGATCGTCCGGCTCGTCGAGGGCGAGATAATCGATGTCACGTCGAAGATCTGAGCCATGGCACTGAAGACATTCAAACCGACGACGCCGTCCCGGCGCGGGCTCGTGCTGGTCGACCGCTCGACCCTCTGGAAGGGCAATCCGGTCAAGGCCTTGACCGAAGGCGTCAAGCGTTCGGGAGGGCGCAACAGTCACGGGCGGATGACCGTGAGGCACCGGGGCGGCGGGCACAAGCGGCGCTATCGCGTGATCGACTTCAAGCGCCGCAAGTTCGGCGTTCCGGCGACGGTCGAGCGGCTCGAATACGATCCCAACCGGACCGCCTTCATCGCCCTTATCCGCTATGACGACGGCGAGCTTTCCTACATCCTCGCCCCGCAGCGTCTCAAGGCGGGCGACAAGGTGATTTCCGGCGACAAGGTGGACATCCAGCCGGGCAACGCCATGGCGCTCCGGAGCGTGCCGGTCGGCACCGTCATTCACAACGTCGAGATGAAGCCCGGCAAGGGCGGCCAGATCGCGCGCTCGGCGGGGACCTACGCGCAGCTCATCGGCAAGGACGCGGGCAATGCCCTGCTCCGGCTCTCGTCCGGCGAGGTGCGCATGGTGACCGAACAGTGCATGGCCACGGTGGGCGCCGTGTCGAACCCGGACCAGAAGAACATCAACCTCGGCAAAGCCGGGCGCAAGCGTTGGCTCGGCCGGCGCCCGACGGTGCGCGGCGTGGCCATGAACCCGGTCGACCATCCCCACGGCGGGGGCGAGGGACGGAGCTCGGGCGGCCGCCACCCGGTGACTCCCTGGGGCAAGCCCACCAAGGGCATGAGGACACGCAAGAAGAAGCCGTCGGATGCGTGGATCATGCGCCGCCGGCACAAGAGTTGAGGGAGGGCGGTCGTGGCACGTTCCGTTTGGAAGGGGCCGTTCGTCGATGGCTACCTCCTCAAAAAGGCGGAGGCGGCGCACGCTTCGGGGCGCAACGAAGCGATCAAGACATGGTCTCGGCGCTCCACCATTCTGCCGCAATTCGTCGGCCTCACCTTCAACGTCCACAACGGCCACAAGTTCATTCCCGTGCTGGTGACGGAGGACATGGTCGGGCACAAGATCGGCGAGTTCGCGCCGACCCGCACCTTCTACGGCCACGCCGCCGACAAGCGGGCCAGGAGACGTTGAGCATGGGCAAGCAATCGATCCCCCGCCGGTTGGCCGACAATGAGGCGACGGCGCGCGCGCGGGCGATCCGCTCGAGCCCGCGCAAGCTCAACCTGGTGGTCCAGGCGATCCGCGGCCTGGACGCCGATAAGGCGCTGGCCGAGCTCACCTTTTCGAAGCGCCGGGTGGCGCGCGAGGTGAAGAAAATTCTTCAGGCGGCGATCGCCAACGCCGAGAACAACCATCAATTGGACATCGACCGGCTTTACGTCGCCGAGGCCAGTGTCGGCAAGGCCCTGGTCATGAAACGGTTCCGCCCGCGGGCGCGCGGGCGCGTGGGCCGCATCATAAAGCCGTTCAGCAACCTGACCCTGATCGTGCGCGAACGCGAGGAGACCGCCTGATGGGGCAAAAGGTCAATCCGGTCGGATTTAGGCTCGGCATCAACCGCACCTGGGATTCCCGGTGGTATGCCGAGAAGGACTACGCGAACCTGCTGCATGACGACCTCAAGATTCGCGAATACCTGCACGACCGCCTGGCCCAGGCCGGCGTCAGCAAGGTGGTCATCGAACGGCCGGCGAAGAAGGCGCGCATCACCATTCACACGGCGCGGCCGGGCGTGGTGATCGGCAAGAAGGGCGTGGATATCGAGCGGTTGCGCAGCGCGCTTTCGAAGATGACCGATGGCGAGGTCCACCTCAACATCGTGGAAATCCGCAAGCCCGAGATCGACGCCCAGCTGGTGGCCGAGAACATCGCCCAGCAGTTGCAGCGCCGGGTGGCCTTCCGCCGCGCCATGAAACGGGCCGTGCAGTCGGCCATGCGTTTGGGCGCTCAAGGCATCCGCATCAACTGTGCGGGCCGTCTGGGCGGCAACGAGATCGCCCGCACGGAATGGTACCGCGAGGGCCGGGTGCCACTGCACACGCTCCGCGCCGACGTCGATTACGGCCACACCACGGCGCTGACGACCTATGGCACCTGCGGCGTCAAAGTGTGGGTGTTCAAGGGCGAGATCCTGGCCCACGACCCGATGGCCCAGGACAAGCGCATCATGGAACAACAGGTGGCGCGTTAACCGGGTGCCCATGGCAAAAACTCATGCTCAGTCCCAAGCGCACCAAATATCGCAAGGCCCACAAGGGGCGCATCCACGGCTTGGCAAAGGCCGGCACCGCGCTCCACTTCGGGGCCTATGGGCTGAAGGCCGCGCAGCCGGGCCGCATCACCGCGCGCCAGATCGAAGCGGCGCGGCGCGCCATCACCCATCACATGAGGCGTGCGGGGCGCGTGTGGGTCCTGGTGTTCCCGGACGTGCCGGTCAGCCAGAAGCCGGCCGAGGTGCGCATGGGCAGCGGCAAGGGCGCGCCCGAATTTTGGGTCTGCCGCGTCAAGCCGGGACGGGTCATGTTCGAAATCGACGGGGTGCCGACGGGCCTCGCGAGGAGGGCGTTCGAGCTCGCCTCCGCCAAGCTGCCGATCCGCACGCGCTTCGTCGCGCGCCTTGGTGGGGAGGCCTGAGCCATGAAGGCGGCCGACCTCAGGACCAAGAGCGTCGACGAGTTGAAGACGGAGCTGATGGCGCTCAAGAAGGAGGCGTTGAATCTGCGCTTCCAGAAGGCGAGCGGGCAGCTGGAGAACACGGCGCGCGTGCGCCAGGTGCGCCACGATTTGGCGCGAATCCTGACCGTGCTGGGCGCTAAGTCCGGCGCCGGTGGTTGAGGAGCGAGGGCATGCCGGGGCGAATCCTGCGCGGCACGGTGGTCAGCGACGCCATGGACAAGACCGTCGTCGTGCGCGTCGACCGGCGCGTCAGGCACCCGGTCTACAAGAAGTTCATCCGGCGTTCGACCAAGTTGGCCGCCCATGACAAGGGCAACGCTTGCAAGATCGGCGATACGGTGCGCATCCGTGAATGCCGCCCCATCTCCAAGCGCAAGCGATGGGAAGTGATCGCCGAGGACGCCTGAGGCGCAAGGGATTGCCATAAGACCATGATCCAGATGCAAACGAACCTGGAGGTAGCCGATAACTCCGGCGCGCGGCGGGTGCAGTGCATCAAGGTGCTGGGCGGCTCCAAGCGCAAGTTCGCTTCGGTCGGCGACGTCGTCGTCGTCACCGTCAAGGAGGCCATTCCCCGCGGGCGCGTGAAGAAGGGCGAAATCCAGCGCGCGGTGATCGTGCGCACGGCCAAGGCAATCCGCCGGGCGGACGGCAGCGCGATACGGTTCGACCGCAACGCGGCGGTGCTGATCGACCCCCAGGGCGAGCCGATCGGCACGCGCATATTCGGCCCCGTCACCCGCGAGCTCAGGGCCAAGGGTTACATGAAGATCATTTCGCTGGCGCCGGAGGTGCTGTGATGGCCGCCAAGATCAAGATGAAGATCAGGAAGGGCGACGACGTGATCGTGCTGACCGGCAAGGACAAGGGCAAGACCGGCAGCGTGCTGCGCGCCATGCCCAAGGAGCGGCGCGTCCTCGTCCAGGGCGTGAACATGGTGAAGCGCCACATGCGGGCCTCCGCCGGGCAGGTCGCCGGGATCGTCGCAAAGGAAGCGCCGATTCACGTTTCCAATGTCGCCCTTATCGATCCCACCACCAGAAAGCCGACCCGGGTCGGCTACAAGGTGCTCGAGGGCGAGCGCAAGGTGCGCGTTGCCCGGCGGTCGGGCGAGGTCATCGATATCTGAGGGATTCGAGCATGGCCGTCCCACATAACGAATACACCCCCCGGTTGCGCGGGCATTACGAGAGCGACGTCAGGCCGGCCTTGATGGAGGAGTTCAACTACACCAACTTGATGCAGGTGCCGCGCCTCGAAAAGATCGTCGTCAACATGGGCGTCGGCGAGGCGGCCCAGGACAACAAGAAGCTCGCCGCCGCCGCCGGCGAGCTCGCGGCGATCACGGGGCAGAAGCCGGTCATCACCAAGGCCAGGAAGTCGATCGCCAACTTCAAGCTGCGCGCGGGCATGACGGTCGGGTGCAAGGTCACGTTGCGGCGCCAGAGGATGTACGAGTTCCTCGACCGCCTGGTCACCGTCGCGTTGCCCCGGGTGCGTGATTTCCGGGGACTGTCCGAGGCCAGCTTCGACGGCTGCGGCAACTATTCGTTGGGGCTCAAGGAGCAGATCGTGTTCCCCGAGATCGATTACGACAAGGTCGACGAGGTGCGCGGCATGGACATCACCATCGTCACCACGGCGCGGACCGACGAGGAGGGCAAGGCCCTTCTCAAGTCGTTCGGCATGCCGTTCACCAGCTGAGTCAGCACGGAGGTCCCAGGCATGGCGAAAATCAGTGCCGTCGAGAAAAACAAGAGGCGGATGCGCATGGTCAAGAAATATGCGGCCCGGCGCGCCAGGCTGAAGGCGATCGCTTCCGACACCTCGCGGCCGGTCGAGGAGCGCTTTAACGCCCGGCTCAAACTGGCGGAATTGCCGCGCAATTCGTCTTCCGTGCGCCTGCGTCTGCGTTGCGAGGCGACCGGCAGGCCGCGCGGGGTGTACCGCAAGTTCCGCCTGTCCCGCATCGCGCTTCGCGAGCTTGCCTCGTCGGGCCAGATCCCCGGCATGGTCAAGTCGAGCTGGTAGGGGAGGAGGTGGAAATGACCATGAGCGATCCCTTGGGCGATATGCTCTCACGCATCCGCAACGCCCAGCGCCGGGGGCTTCCAAGCGTCTCCAGCCCGGCGTCGAGGTTGCGCGCCAACGTGCTGGAGGTGTTGCGGAAGGAAGGCTACATTCGGGGTTACTCCCGCAAGGAGGTCAATGACGGCTTCGGCGAGCTCTACATCGAGCTCAAGTACCATGAAGGCGAGCCCGTCATCCGCGAGCTCCGCAGGGTGTCCAAGCCGGGCCGGCGCGTGTACTCGAAAATCAGGGATCTGCCCCGGCCCTATAACGGCCTCGGCATCTCGGTCCTCTCCACCCCGCGCGGCGTGATGTCGGACAATGAAGCGCGCGCGGCCAATATCGGCGGCGAGGTGTTATGCCAGGTGTTTTAGGCATCGGTATCGGCCGGTCCCGGTTTCGGGACGGGGCGCGGTAGGAGACCGTCATGTCGCGGATCGGCAAACATCCCGTCCAGGTGCCCGACGGCGTCAGCGTCGAAATTTCCGGCCAGCAGGTGACGGCCAAGGGCAAGCTCGGGGAACTCGATGTGACCCTGGTCAAAGAGGTTGCGGCGGAGCTCGACGGGGACAAGATCTGGGTCAGGCCCCGCGACGAGACCAAGCGCGCCCGCACCATGTGGGGCATGTCGCGCAGCCTCGTCAGCAACCTGGTGACCGGGGTTTCCGAGGGCTTTACCGTCAACCTCGAGATCAGCGGCGTGGGATATCGCGCCGCCGTGCGGGGCAAGGCCCTGAATCTACAGCTTGGTTTTTCCCATGATATCGACTATCCGATTCCGGAAGACATCACGATCAGGTGCGCGCGGCCGACCTTGATTTCGGTCTCGGGCGCCGACCGCCAGAAGGTCGGCCGGGTCGCGGCGGAGATCCGCGCCTTCCGCAAGCCGGAACCCTACAAGGGCAAGGGCATCAGGTACGAGAACGAGTACGTCCGCCGCAAGGAAGGCAAGAAGAAGTAAGGGCCGATGCCATGTTGACCGCCAACGAACTCTTCGAACGCCGCCAGCACCGCGTACGCCACAACATCGGCCGTGGCGCCGGCGCGAAGCAACGGCTTTCGGTGTTTCGATCCAACAAGCACATTTACGCCCAGGTGATCGACGACCGAAAGGGCGTTACCCTTGCGGCCGCCTCCACCCTGGACAAGGATATGCGCAAGACACTGAAGACCGGGGCCGACAAGGCCGCCGCCGCCGCGGTCGGAAAACTGGTGGCCGAGCGCGCGCTGGCCTTTGGCGTTACCAAGGTCGTGTTCGACCGGGGAGGTTATCGGTTCCATGGCCGTGTCAAGGCGCTGGCCGACGCCGCCCGCGAGGGCGGGCTGGAACTCTAGAGGGCTTGTGGATGGCGCGTGGTCCGTATACCGATCGATCGGCCCGGGAAGAGAGCGATCTCGTCGAAAAGCTCGTCAGCATCAACCGCGTGGCCAAGGTTGTTAAGGGCGGCCGCCGCTTCGGCTTCGCCGCCCTGGTGGTGGTGGGGGACGCCAAGGGGCGCGTCGGTTTCGGCGCCGGCAAGGCGCGCGAGGTGCCCGAGGCCATTCGCAAGGGGACCGAAAAGGCCAAACGCAACCTGATCCGCATCCCGATCCGCGAGAACCGCACCCTGCACCACGATGTCGAGGGCCGTTACGGCGCCGGCAAGGTGGTCCTGAGGGCGGCGGCGCCGGGAACCGGCATCATCGCCGGCGGTCCCATGCGGGCCGTCTTCGAAACCGTGGGCATCCGGGACATCGTGACCAAGTCCATCGGCACGACGAATCCCCACAACATGATCAAGGCCACATTCGACGCTTTGGGAAAGCTGTGCTCTCCGCGCATGGTCGCCGCCAAACGGGGCAAGAAGGTCAACGAGATTCTTGGCCGTCGCGAGGCCCAGGAGGCGAAGGCCGATGGCTGAAAAGGCGGGACGCACCCTCAAGGTGACCCAGACGGCGAGCCCCATCGGCCGCAAGAAGGACCAGCGGCAGACCCTGATCGGTCTGGGTCTCAACAAGATGAACCGTACCCGCGAGTTGCTCGACACCCCGGCGGTGCGCGGCATGATCGACAAGGTGCGTCACCTCGTGCGTGTGGATGAGGGCGCCTGAGGCCCGCTCAAGCCGCCGGAAGGAATGTAACGTTATGAAACTCAACGAACTTTCCGACGCCCCAGGCGCCCGCAAGGCGCGCGCGCGCGTGGGCCGCGGCATCGCTTCGGGCCGTGGCAAGACCGCGGGGCGCGGCCATAAGGGCCAGAAGTCCCGCTCCGGCGTGGCGATCAAGGGGTTCGAGGGCGGCCAGATGCCGATCCATCGCCGTCTCCCCAAACGCGGGTTCAAGAACCCGCGGCGTAAGCGCCTGGTCGCGGTCAATTTGGGTCGCCTTCAGCAGGCGGTCGATGCCGGCAGGCTCGACCCCAAACAGGCCGTGACCATCGACGCGCTCTCTGGGGCCGGGGTGCTGAAAAAGGCTCGCGACGGCGTGCGGCTCCTTGCCAAAGGCGAACTGAAGTCTAAATTGACTATAGAAGTGAGCGGCGCCTCGAAGGCGGCGCTCGCCGCGGTCGAGGCCGCGGGCGGGGTGGTTCGCATCCCTGCGCCCAAGTCCGACGTTAAGAAGCCGACAGGACGGGCCAAGCGAGCCTCGGCCGCCCGGGACGGCGCCGCGCGGGAGGAGACGGAACAGGCCGAGGACGCCGCCAAGTCCGAAGACGGACGCGGCTCCGAGGACGCCTAGAGCTGGAGATCTGCCATGGCTTCCGCCGTCGAACAATTTGCCGCCAACATCAATTTCGGCGCCTTCGCCAAGGCCACCGAACTCAAGAAGCGGATCTGGTTCACCCTGAGCGTGCTGATCATTTTCCGGATCGGGACCTACATCCCGATTCCGGGGATCGATCCGCAGATTCTGGCCGACATCTTCCGCCAGCAGCAGAGCGGCATCCTCGGCATGTTCGACATGTTCGCCGGCGGCGCGCTGGGCAGGATGACGATCTTCGCGCTCGGCGTCATGCCCTACATTTCCTCGGCCATCATCATGCAGTTGCTCACTTCCGTTTCGCCCCAACTGGAGCAGCTCAAGAAGGAAGGCGAGGTGGGCCGCCGCAAGATCAACCAATACACCCGCTACGGCACGGTGTTTCTTGCCGCCGTGCAGGGCTACGGCATCGCCGTTGGCATCGAGGGGATGAGCAGTTCCCAAGGGCTCGCCGTGATCGATCCGGGCCTGTTCTTCCGCGTCACGACGGTGATCACGTTGGTCGGCGGCACCATCTTCCTGTTGTGGCTGGGCGAGCAGATCACCGCGCGCGGGGTGGGCAACGGCATCTCGCTGATCATATTCTCCGGCATCGTCGCCAACCTGCCGAGCGCCGCGGCGGCGACCTTGGAGCTGGGCCGGACCGGCGCGCTCTCGGCGCTTTTGATCGTGTCCCTGATCACCGTTATCGTGGCGACCATCGCCTTCATCGTGTTCATAGAACGGGCGCAACGGCGTATCGTGGTGCAATACCCCAAGCGCCAGGTCGGGGCCAGGATGTTCGGCGGTGATAGCACGCATCTGCCGCTCAAGATCAACACCGCCGGCGTGATTCCGCCGATCTTCGCCTCCTCGCTCCTGCTGATGCCCATCACCGTGGCCGGTTTCAGCGCCGCCCAAGGGCCGGAGTGGCTGACGGTGATCACCGCCTATCTAGGCCGCGGCCAGCCGGTGTTCATGTTGATCTACGGCGCCCTCATCGTGTTCTTCGCGTTTTTCTACACGGCGGTCGTCTTCAATCCGGCCGATACGGCGGATAACCTCAAGAAGTACGGCGGCTTCATTCCGGGCATACGGCCCGGCAGGAACACGGCGGATTATCTCGATTACATCCTCACGCGCTTGACCACGGTGGGCGCCGCGTATCTTGCCCTGATCGCCCTGTTGCCGGAGCTCCTGATTTCGAAATTCGCGGTGCCGTTCTATTTCGGCGGCACCAGCTTGCTCATCGTCGTCAACGTCACCATGGACACGGTGGCGCAGATCCACTCCCATTTGCTGGCGCATCAGTACGAGGGCTTGATCAAGAAATCGAAACTGCGCGGACGGCGCGCATGAACCTGGTTCTGCTTGGCCCCCCCGGCACCGGCAAGGGGACGCAGGCGCAGCGCCTGGAGAAGTGCTACGATGTCGTCAAGCTTTCGACCGGCGATATGTTGCGCGCCGCGGTGGCCTGCGGCAGCGAGCTTGGCAAGACCGCCCAGAAGATCATGGAGGCCGGGGCCCTGGTGCCGGATGCGATCATGGTCGATATGATTGCGCAGCGGATCGAGACGCCGGACCGCTCGAACGGCTTCGTCCTCGACGGCTTTCCGCGCACCACGCCCCAGGCCGACGCGCTCGGCAAAATGCTGGCGGCGAAGGGCAGGAAACTCGACCGCGTGATAGAGATCAAGGTTGACGATGCGGCATTGATCGAGCGCATCACCGGGCGCTTCAGCTGCGCTGGGTGCGGCGCCGGGTATCACGAGAAGTTTCGCCGGCCCAAGGTCGATGGCGTATGCGATTCCTGCGGCGCGACGGAGTTCACGCGGCGGCAGGACGACAACCCCGAAACCGTAAGGGCGAGGCTCAAGGCCTACCACCGGCAGACGGCGCCTCTTCTGCCCTACTACCGCGAAAAAGGGATTCTTGAAACGGTCGATGGCGCGGGCTCGATCGAGGAGGTGTGGGGGCGTATCGAGGCCCTCCTGGGAAGGGTCTAACGTGTTGACTTGATGCCGTGTTTTCCTATAATCGCCCACCCCCTGAGCCGCCGCGGCAGGCGATGCCGGCATCATCTTTAATCCAGGTCGGGAGTACCGGGTTTGGCACGCATTGCAGGCGTTAACATTCCCACTGAAAAACCGGTGGAAATCGCGCTGACCTATATCTACGGAATTGGCCGCAGCCGGGCAAAGGCAATCTGCGAAAAGGCCGGCGTACCCGAGTCCCAGCGGGTCCACCGGCTGACCGACGACGAGGTCAATCGCATCCGCGAGATCATCGACCGCGACGGCCGGGTCGAAGGCGATTTGCGGCGCGAGGTGGCCATGAACATCAAGCGGTTGATGGACCTGGGATGCTACCGGGGTCTGAGGCACCGCAAGAACCTGCCGGTGCGCGGTCAGCGCACCCATACCAACGCGCGGAGCCGTAAGGGTCCTGCGCGGCCGATCGCCGGCAAGAAAAAGACTTGAGCTTTCGTAACTCGAGCGGGCGCAAGTCCGCCAGGTAAGCAAGGGATCGAGGATGGCAAGAACGACGACGCGTACGCGCCGCCGCGAACGCAAGAACATCGCGGCCGGCGTCGCCCACGTCACCGCCACGTTCAACAACACAATGATCACGATTACCGACGCCCAAGGGAACACGATCGCTTGGGCGTCCGCCGGCAGCCAAGGGTTCAAGGGGTCGCGCAAATCGACGCCCTATGCGGCGCAGATGGCCGCCGAGGATGCCGGCCGCAAGGCCATGGAACATGGCATGCGGACCCTTGAAATCCAGGTCAATGGGCCTGGCGCGGGACGCGAATCGGCGCTCAGGGCCTTGCAAGCGGTGGGCTTTACCATTACCTCGATCCGTGACGTGACGCCGATTCCGCATAACGGCTGTCGCCCGCCGAAACGCCGCCGGGTCTAGCCGGCGCGCGCCGCATCGCAGGCGGGAAGTCCCGCGGCCGGGAGATGTCGGCGGGTTGGCTTGGAAAATTCCTTGGCGGAGATTTGTCCGCCCCAAACTGAGGTCGCACTGGTGATTCAGAAGAACTGGACCGAACTTATCAAACCGAGCATGCTCAGCATCGAGCCGGGAGACCAACCGGAGCGCTTCGCCACGGTGGTTGCCGAGCCGCTGGAGCGTGGATTTGGTCTTACCCTCGGCAACGCGCTCAGAAGGATCCTGCTGTCCTCGCTCCACGGGGCGGCGGTGACCTCGGTGCAGATCGTTGGCGTGCTCCATGAATTTTCTTCGATTCCGGGTGTGCACGAGGACGTCACCGACATCGTGCTGAACATCAAGTCGCTCGCCGTCCGCATGAATGGCGAAGGGCCGAAGCGCATCACCCTCAAGGCGTCCGGGCCGGGCGAGGTGACGGCGTCGATGATCGAGACCGGCCACATTATCGAGATCCTGAACCCGGACCTCGTGCTGTGCACCCTCGACAAGGGAGCCTCCATCAACTTCGAGATGACGGTCGAGGCCGGCAAGGGATACGTGCCGGCGGTCCATCACCCTGAGGAACCAGATCCCATCGGCCTGATTCCGGTGGACGCGCTTTACAGCCCGGTTCGCAAGGTGTCCTACAAGGTCGAGAACACCCGCGTCGGTCAGGTCACGGATTACGACAAGCTGTCCATGGAGATCGAGACCGACGGGACGGTGTCGCCGGAAGACGCGGTGGCGTTGGCGGCGCGCATCCTGCAGGACCAACTTCAGCTGTTCATCAACTTCGAGGAGCCGCGGGCGTTGCCTGCGGAGGCGCAGCTGGCGGAGCCCGCCTTCAACAAGAACCTGCTGCGCAAAGTGGAGGAGTTGGAGCTGTCGGTCCGTTCGGCCAATTGCCTCAAGAACGACAACATCATCTATATCGGCGATCTCGTGCAGAGAAGCGAGACGATGATGCTCCGCACGCCCAACTTCGGGCGCAAGTCGCTCAATGAAATCAAGGAAGTCTTGGCCCACATGGGTCTCCATCTCGGCATGGAAATTCCAGACTGGCCTCCCGAGAACATCGAGGATATGGCCAAGCGGCTCGAGGAGCCCTATTGATCGGAAGGCCCCGTGAGCGCGGTGCCGGTCGGCGCCGGTGATCCGCCCTCCCGCGGCGGCGGCCACGAAGGCTTCGGCGGGCCACGGGAGGGGCAGGCTCGAATGTGGCGGGGCCCTGAGGAGTGCAACGCAATGCGTCATGGATTGAGCGGGCGAAAGCTCAACCGGACCAGCAGCCACCGCAAGGCGATGTTCGCCAACATGGCGGTGGCGCTGATCAAGCACGAGCAGATCAAGACGACCCTGCCCAAGGCGAAGGAACTGCGCGCCGTCGTCGATAGGCTGATTACCCTGGGGAAAAGGGGCACCCTCCACGCCCGCCGCCGGGCCCTGGCCGTGCTTCAGGACAAGGAAATCACCGGCAAGCTGTTCGATGCCCTGGCGGCCCGCTACGCGGCACGCAACGGCGGCTATACCCGCGTGCTCCGCGCCGGTTACCGTTATGGCGATGCCGCGCCGATGGCCTATATCGAGCTCGTGGACCGCGACCCGGAGGCCAAGGGCAAGGATTCCGGCCCCGTCGATGAGGGGGAAGGCGCGGAGCAAGCGGAAGAGTAGGTTTAGTTTGATAGCCGAGCGAATCGAGGAGGCAGCTTTAACGGCTGCCTTTGATTTTTTGGGGTGCTACACTTCAAGATCGGCATGTTGGCAGGGCGATCATGATCGAACGCATGCGGCGCGAGGCCGGCGGTGGCGCGCGGGGCGT
>CBESNX010000011.1:0-14714 GCA_965531025.1 uncultured bacterium | reverse complement strand
CGCAAAGAGGGCGGCGCCCCCGTCTCCGGGGCGGACGAGGAAGGGTTCTGATGGCTGCGCCGGTGCTGCCCGACGTGCTCGCCACGGGCCTCGACGTGGTCTTCTGCGGCTCGGCGGTTAGCGCCGAGTCAGCCAGCGCGGGTGCATACTACGCGGGGCCGGGAAATAAGTTCTGGCAAACGTTGGAGGCGGTGAGGCTCACGCCGTTCGCGCTCGCCCCCGAGGACTACCCCACTGTGCTCACCCACGGTCTCGGGCTCACCGACCTCAACAAGCGCCAGGCAGGCGCCGATCGCGGCCTCGATCCCGCGCGCGACGACGCGGAGGCGCTACGGCGCAAGGTCCGCCGCCTGCGCCCGCGCGTCCTCGCCTTTGTCGGCAAGGGGGCGGCCGCCGGCTTTTACTTCGGCGACCGCAAGAAAACTGGGAAGCTGTCCTACGGACGCCAGCCCGCGGATCTCGGGCCGACCGCCATGTTTGTTCTCCCCTCGCCCTCGGGCGCGGCGCGGCGGTGGTGGGACAAAGGCCCTTGGCGGGCGCTGGCCGACTTCGTGCGCTAGGCCCGCGGCGGGCGCGCCGGCCGCCTACTCGACCAGGACCGGAAGCTTGGGGGGCTTCCCCTTCTTCGGCTTGCCGCCCTTGGGAAGCTCGGCGAGCTCGAAATCGAGCTTGCCGTCCTTGACGATGACCCTGACCAGGCCGCTCTTGGCGAGACGGCCGAACAGCAACTCATCCGCGAGCGGCCTTTTGATGTGCTCCTGGATGACGCGGCCAAGGGGCCGCGCGCCGAAGATCTTGTCGTGGCCCTTCCGCGCGAGCCATTCGCGGACCTCCTTGGTGAGCTCGATGGTCACGTTGCGGTCGGCCAGCTGCTCCTCGAGCTCGATCACGAACTTGTCGACGACGCGGGCGACCACCTCCGGCGACAGCGCGGAGAACTGGATGGACGCGTCCAGACGGTTGCGGAACTCGGGCGCGAAGATACGCTTGATCGCCTCGTCGTCGTCACCGACCCGATCGGACCGCTCGAACCCGATGGGGGCCTTGGCGAGCTCGGCGGCGCCGGCGTTGGTGGTCATGATCAGGATCACGTTGCGGAAGTCCACGATCTTGCCGTTGTGATCCGTGAGCTTGCCGTGGTCCATCACCTGCAGGAGGATGTTGAACACGTCGGGATGGGCCTTTTCGATCTCGTCGAGCAGCAGCACCGCGTGGGGGTGCTGGTCGATGGCGTCGGTCAGCAGGCCGCCCTGGTCGAAGCCGACATAGCCGGGCGGCGCGCCGATGAGCCGCGAGACCGTGTGCCGTTCCATATACTCGGACATGTCGAAGCGGATCAGCTCGATCGCCATGACGCGGGCGAGCTGGCGGGCGACCTCGGTCTTGCCCACCCCGGTGGGCCCGGAGAAGAGATAGGCGCCGATCGGTTTCTCCGGCTCGCGCAGGCCGGCGCGGGAGAGCTTGATCGAGCTCGCCACGGCCTCGATCGCCTTGTCCTGGCCGAACACCACGGTTTTCAAGCCGGCCGCGAGGTTGCGCAGGCCCTCCTTGTCGGTGGCGGAGATGTTCTTGGGCGGGATGCGGGCGATCTTCGCCACCATCCCCTCCACGTCCCTGACCGTGATCACCTTGCGCCGGCGATTCTCGGGCACCAGCATCTGGGCCGCGCCCGCCTCGTCGATCACGTCGATGGCCTTGTCCGGCAGCTTGCGGTCGGTGATGAAGCGCGCCGAGAGGTGAACGGCGGCGTGGATGGCCTCGGCGGTGTAACGCACCTTGTGGTGCTTTTCGTAATAGGGCTTGAGTCCCTGGAGAATCTTCACCGAGTCCGCGATCGACGGCTCGTTGATGTCGATCTTCTGGAAGCGGCGCACCAGCGCGCGGTCCTTCTCGAAGTAGCTGCGGTACTCCTTGTAGGTGGTCGAGCCGATGCAGCGGAGCGTGCCGCTGGCCAGGGCCGGTTTCAAAAGGTTGGAGGCGTCCATGGAGCCGCCGCTCGTGGCCCCGGCCCCGATCACCGTGTGAATCTCGTCGATGAACAGGATCGCGCCCTCGAGGTCCTCGAGCTCGGCCAGCACCGCCTTGATCCGTTCCTCGAAGTCGCCGCGGTAACGGGTGCCGGCGAGCATCGCCCCCATGTCGAGGGCGTAGATGGTGGTGCCGTGCAGCACGTCCGGCACCTCGCGGTTGACGATGCGCCGCGCCAGCCCCTCGGCGATGGCGGTCTTGCCGACCCCGGACTCGCCCACGTAAAGGGGGTTGTTCTTGGTGCGCCGGCACAGGATCTGGATGGTGCGTTCGACCTCGTCGGCGCGCCCGATCAGGGGATCGATCTTGCCCTTGGCGGCCTTCCTGTTGAGGTCGACGCAGTAGGCGTCCAGCGCCTCGTGACCGCGTCTGACCACCTTTTCGCTTGCCGCGTCCTTGTCGGCCCCGTGAACGGTGCGGCGTTGCGCGTGCAACGCAACCTTGGCGATCCCGTGGGAGATGTAGTTGACCGCATCGAGGCGCGTCATCTCCTGTTCCTGCAGGAAATAGACCGCGTGCGATTCGCGCTCCGAGAACAGCGCCACCAGGACGTTGGCCCCGGTCACCTCCTCGCGGCCCGAGGACTGGACGTGGATGGCGGCGCGCTGGAGCACCCGCTGGAAGCCCGCGGTCGGCTTCGCATCCTCCGGCCGGTCGAGAACCAGGCCCGCGAACTCGTTGTCGATATAGGAGAGCAGGTCTTCCCTGAGGCGCGCGACATCGATGCCGCAGGCGCGCATGACCGCGACGGAGTCCTGGTCCTCGGTCAGCGCCAGCAAAAGATGTTCGAGGGTGGCGAACTCATGGCGGCGCTGGTTGGCATACGCCAGGGCACGGTGCAGGGTCTGTTCCAAATTGCGCGAGAGCATTCGAACCTAGTCCTTTTCCAGCGTGCACTGCAGCGGATGCTCATGCCTCCGCGCGAAGTCGACCACCTGCGTCACTTTGGTCTCGGCGATCTCGTAAGGGTATATACCACACACCCCGACGCCGCGGCGATGGACATGCAACATGATTTGGTTCGCCTCTTCATGGGGCTTGTTGAAGAACCGCTCGAGCACGACGACGACGAACTCCATCGGCGTGTAGTCGTCGTTCAACAGGACCACCTTGTACATCGAGGGCTTCTTGGTCTTCGCCTTGGTCTTGGTGATGACCCCGGTCGCCGGACCGTCGCGGCCGTCTCCCTTGCTCCCCGTTGCCATGGCCACCGCTCGATACACGTCTCAGAAATCCCGAATCCGAGTCACACCTAATTATATTTGATTTCGGCCATTCCGTAAAACACTCTTGTGCACGGAGCCGGCCCGGACCTGCCCGGCCCCGGTCGGTCCGCCGAAACCTCCCGCCCCTAACCTCCACCCGCGGGAGCAGTCCAAACGACATTTACCTGCGCGCCGGACTCGCAGCCCGAATTCGCGCTTTCATGAACGATTGTTGCGAGAATGGAGCGGTGAAGTGGTAAATTATTAGTCATAACGCACAATATATCGGCTTCCGGCGACGATATACGGTTGGCTGCATTCACCATAACACGTCGTGCCGCCGGGCTCGACATTCGATCTACAGTCATCGCGTGGTGAGCGGCGGGTCCGGCAAGTTCGCCATGGTTAATTAATAATTAATATTTGTTAATTACTTATGGACAGGGACTCCCGGATTTTCTAACGTTCGCCGGGCGCGGCGGGAATTCGACTCCCGCCCGATTGCGGTTCATCACGTCAAGTGGGGGCTGATTCGACGTGTTGGCACGGAGAGGGATTTCGTTCTTTGCATTCCGCCTCGGTATTCTTGCCGCGGCATTGCTGCTTCTTTCCCCTTTCGCCGCACTCGCCAAATACGCGTCCATCGTGATCGACGCCAAAACCGGCGAGGTTCTGCATCAGGTCAACGCCGAGACGCGCAACCATCCGGCGTCTCTGGCCAAAATGATGACCCTTTACATGATCTTCGAGGCGCTGGACGAGGGCAAACTCGCGATCGACCAGCGCATCCCCGTCTCGTGGCGCGCCGCCCGCCAGGCGCCCTCGAGGCTCGGGCTCAAAAAGGGCGACAGCATCTCGGTCTACGACGCCATCTCGGCGCTGGTGACCAAATCGGCCAATGACGCCGCCGCCGCCGTCGCCGAGGCCATGGGTGGATCCGAGCGCCGCTTCGCCCGGATGATGACCAAAAAGGCGCGCGAGCTCGGCATGTCGAAAACCAACTTCCGCAACGCCTCCGGCCTGCCCAACTGGCGCCAGCTTTCCACCGCGCGCGACCTCGCCACCCTCGCCCGGGCGCTCTTGACGGACTTTCCCGGCTACTACCACCACTTCTCGACCAAGAAATTCACCTTCAACGGCCGGACCCACAAGAATCACAACAGGCTCTTGGGGCGTTATGACGGCACCGACGGCATCAAGACCGGCTATATCCGCGCCTCGGGCTTCAATATCGTGGCGTCCGTGGAACGTGACGGGCGCAGGCTCATCGGCGTCGTCATGGGCGCGAGATCGCCAAGGTCACGGGATGCCCACATGATCCGCTTGTTCGAGCGCGCCTTCGCCAAGGTCGCCAACGCCGACAACCCGCGCGCCGCGCGGGCCGCGGTAAAGCCGCAAGACCGTCCGGGCGCGAAGGCGCGGTCCGGCGGCCGCAAAAAAGCACCGCCCGGCCTCGTCCCCACGAGAAAACCCGTGATCGGCGAGGCCGCATTCGACGGCGCGAGGCAAAGGACCGCGTCTGTGCGGAAGCGGACGAACGCCTGGGCCATTCAGGTCGGCGCGTTCAGCCGTTCCGCCACCGCCGAGTTCGCCGTGACCCGGGCGGCCGGCAAGGCGCCCCGGCTCCTCGGATCGGCGAAGCCGGCCATCAACCCGGTCAAGCAAGACGGCGTCACGATCTATCGGGCGCGGCTCACGGGATTGAGCGAAGAGCGGGCCCGGCGCGCCTGCGGGCTTTTGGGAAGCAAGAAGATCAGCTGCGTGACCGTGTCGCCCGAAGGGCACGCGGACCTCGGGCGCGCCAGCGAGTAGACCGACAGATCACCCGCCGGAACGGACCCGGCCGCCACTCTTCCCTTCCCGGGGAGGCAGCGGCTGCTTTGGCGCGTCAGGCCCCGAGCACATTCGCGCGCGCCCAAGGAACGCCCGCTTCTGGCGCCGTTGCCATGTTGACAGCACCCACGGCGTTTCGCTGGCGCGCACCCCGGATCGAGCCATGAACACCCAGGCCTCGACCCGGGTGCCGTCGGATAAACGCACCCGGTGGCGTTCGGGGCGGTACTCGATGCCTTCGAATTGACCGATCCTGGCCCTTGCGCACCCATCAAGGCCGCGCACCAGGCATCCCTCGACGCGGCCCAGGGCATCGGAGATCAGCATGGGATAGCTTCGGCCGGCCACATACACCCTGCGAAAGCCGGCAAGGGTCGCGGGCTCGATCCGCAACGCCGGCGCCGGGCCGCCGATGACGAGTGCGCGCACATCCGGGTCCATCAGGGTGCCGAAAAAGAAAAACCGCATGCAACCCTCCTGCCCTGAAACCGCCGCCCTGGGCGCAGCCGGCATTGCCCGTCTACCGGGCGCCGGGGCAAGCTCAGAACCTTGGGGGTTCGACCCCGCTTTCACGGAGCCGGGCCGCGAGAACGTCTTTCAGGCGCCGCAGACCCTCTTCGGTCGATGACTCGCACCGCGCCACCAGGACGTCCTGGGTGTTGGAAGCGCGCAACAGCCACCAGCCGTCCTCGGTCAGCACGCGCACCCCGTCGCAATCGACCATATCGGCGCCCTCCGCCCGGAGGCGCCGGGCGACCTCGTCGACGACCGCGAACTTGCGCGCCTCCGGACAGGGAAAGCGGAGTTCGGGCGTATTCACGACCTGGGGCAGCGCATCGCGCATCTCGGCAAGGCTCCTGCCCGAGCGGGCAATGACGCAGAGCAGGCGCACGGCCGCATAGAGCGCATCGTCATAGCCGTAGAAGCGGTCCGCAAAGAAGATGTGTCCGCTCATCTCGCCGGCGAGCGGCGCGCCCGCTTCCGCCATCTTGGCCTTGATCAGGGAATGGCCCGCGCGCCACATCAGTGGGACGCCGCCCAGTCGCGCGATCTCGTCGAACAGGACCTGGCTCGCCTTGACGTCGGCGATGATGGTCGCCCCCGGCCTGCGCCCCAGCACGTCGCCCGCGAAAAGCGCCAACAGCTGATCGCCCCACAGGATGCGCCCGCGCCCGTCGACCACGCCGATGCGGTCCCCGTCCCCGTCAATGCCGATGCCCAGATCGCACTTTTCGGTCCGCACGCACGCCTGAAGCTGTTCGAGGTTTTTCGGGACCGTGGGATCGGGATGATGGGCCGGGAAGGTGCCGTCCACCGTTTCGTTCAACAGCACATGGCGGCCCGGCAGGCGCCGCGTCAGCGCCGCCATGGCCGGGCCCGCGGCCCCGTTTCCGGCGTCCCAGGCGACGGCGAGCGAACCGTTCCCTTCGTAATCCTCGGCAAGGCGGGCGACGTAATCGTCAAAGATGTCCTCATGCGAAGACGCGCCTTCGCCCTTGGCGGAACCCCGCCGCGCAAAACTTCCCTCGGCGGCGATCGCGCCCAGGCGCTGGATGTCCTCGCCGAAGAACGGTTTTTTCCCGACCATCAGTTTGAAGCCGTTGTACTCCGGCGGATTGTGGGAGCCGGAAACCATGATGCCGCCGTCGGACTCGCGGGTATGAACGGCGTAATAGAGCATCGGGGTCGGGCCTAAGCCGATGCGCACCACGTCGGCGCCCTCCGCCGTCAGCCCTTCGACCACGCCCTCCTCCAGTTCGCGAGAGCTCAGGCGCCCGTCCCGCCCGACATAGATCCTGCGCCCGCCTTTTTCGGCGACGATCGCGGCGAATGCGCGGCCGACGGCGCGCGCGTCCGCCACATCAAGGGTTTCGCCGACGATCCCGCGGATGTCGTACTCGCGCAGGATGGTGGGGTCGAACCTGTGGGAACTCATGCCCGAACCCCTGCTCCAGCTCCGCCGCACGCCCCACTTTTGGCGCGGCCCAGGCAGGTGTAATCGAGGCCGGCCGCGGCCATTTCCGCCGGGTTGTAAATATTGCGGAAATCGACCACCACGGGCCTGTTCATCAGAGCCTTCACCTGGCCGAGATCGAGGGACCGGAATTCGTTCCACTCCGTCACGATGGCCAGCGCATCGGCCCCCTTCATGGCCTCATAGGCGCTCCCGCACCAGACCACGCCCTGGAGGAGCTTCTTCGCCTCGTTCATGCCTTCGGGATCATAGGCGCGCACTTGTGCGCCCTCCTTTTGAAGCGCCGGCACGATCTCGAGGCTGGGGCTGTCGCGCAAATCGTCGGTGTTGGGCTTGAAGGTGAGGCCCAGCACGGCGATGGTCTTGTTCTTCACCGATCCCCCGCAGGCCGCATTGATCCGCTCCGCCATGGCTTTCTTGCGCGCGTCATTGACCGAAATCACGGTCTCGACGATGCGAAGCGGCGATTTCGCCGACTGGGCCGTGCGCACCAGCGCCAGGGCGTCCTTGGGAAGGCAGGAGCCGCCGAACCCTGGCCCGGGATGGAGGAACTTGCGCCCGATCCGGCCATCGAGGCCGATGCCCCGGGCCACGTCATACACGTCGGCCCCCGCTTTCTCGCACAGGTCCGCCATCTCGTTGATGAAAGTGATCTTGGTGGCAAGAAAGCAGTTGGTCGCGTACTTGATGATCTCGGCCGTTTCGGGACTGGTGAAAAGGATCGGCGTCTCGACCAGGTAAAGGGGCCTATAAAGGTGTCTCAACACCTCGCGGGCGCGCTCGGGCTCGGCGCCGATGACGATCCTGTCCGGGTGCATGAAATCGTCGATCGCCGAGCCTTCGCGCAGGAACTCCGGGTTCGAGGCGATGTCGAAATCGGCGTCCGGGCGGGTGCGCCGGATGACGCGCGCGACCTCGCGGCCGGTGCCCACCGGCACGGTGGACTTGGTGACGACCACCGTGTAACCGTCAAGCGCGGCCGCGACCTCCTCGGCCGCCGCAAAAACGTAGCTCAGGTCCGCATGACCGTCGCCGCGTCGGCTCGGCGTGCCGACGGCGATGAAGACCACGTCCGCGCCCTTCACCGCGGCCGTAAGGTCCGTGGTAAAGGAGAGCCTGCCGCGCTCGACGTTGCTCTCGATCAGCGCCGACAGCCCGGGCTCGTAGATCGGTATCTCGCACCGGCTCAGACACGCGATCTTGTCTTCGTCCTTATCGACGCAGACCACATCGAAGCCGAACTCGGAAAAGCAAGCGCCGGAGATGAGGCCCACATAGCCGGTGCCGATCATTGCCACGTGCATGAAAACTCCTTCTCTATCTTAAGCGGGTGGTGGACGGCGGCGCACTCAGACCCTGCCGCGCAAAAACCGCCGCAAGTCGGCGCCAAGATCGTCCCGTTCCAGGGCGAAGGCCACATTGGCCTCAAGATATCCGGCCTTGGTTCCGCAGTCGAAGCGCTCGCCCTCGAACCGCAGGCCGTGGAACGGCGCCTTGCCGATCATCCGCGCCAGCGCATCGGTGAGCTGAATCTCGCCGCCGGCGCCGCGCTCCTGCGCATCGAGCCACTCGAACACTTCCGGCTGGAGTACATAGCGCCCGATGATCGAGAGCGTCGAAGGCGCCTCTTCCGGCTTGGGCTTTTCCACCAGACCCTTCACCTCCGCCAGGCGGCCGTCATCGCCGGCAACCTCCAGGATGCCGTAGCGGTTGGTCTGGTCCCGCGGCACGTCCATGACCGCCACCACGTTGCCGCCCTTCTCGGCCTGGACATCGAGCAACTGCTTGAGGCACGGAACGGGCGAGAGCACCAGGTCGTCCGCCAGGACGACGGCGAACGGTTCATCGCCCACGATGGCCCGCGCGCACCACACCGCGTGGCCGAGCCCGAGGGGCTTCTGCTGGCGGGTATAGGCGAGGCACCCGGGGTTGGGAAGCCACCGGCTGACGGCCTCGAGCTCCTCGGTCTTGCCGCTTTGCGAGAGCATCCGCCCCAGTTCGAAGGCGTGGTCGAAATGGTCCTCGATGATCGACTTGCCGCGGCCCGTGACGAAGATGAACTGCTCGATGCCCGAAGCCTGGGCCTCCTCCACCGCGTACTGAATGATCGGCTTGTCGACCACGGGCAACATCTCTTTCGGCACGACCTTGGTCGCGGGCAGGAATCGCGTGCCCAAGCCGCCCACGGGGAAAACCGCCTTGCGTACCGGTTTGACCATAAGCGCGCTTCTTTATCTCTGTTCGTTTTTCGTTCGGCCCCGCCGTCTCCGGAACCGGACCAACGAAGCTCCCCTCTGCCCGGCGCGCCGGGCGCGGTGAAAGGCTCGGGCCGCCGGACGGGCTGTTGTGCCATAGCCGGGGCAATCGGCGCAAGCCAAGCTTTAACGGGCCGCTAGTGATTCAGCAAAACGTCCTTGGCCTGATTGATCTTGGCGGCGAGGTAGGTGGAGCCGCCCCGGTCGGGATGGATCTTGGCCATCAGCTGGCGGTGGGCTTCCTTGATCTCTTGCGCGCGCGCGCCGGGCTTCAGACCGAGGATCTCGTAAGCCTCCTCGCGGGTCATGGCGCCCGGCGCGAAGCCGCCGTTGGCGCCGGCCGACGCCCCGGCCGACGCGCCTTCCGCCCATCCCTCGCGCCACTCGGTCCGCCGGGCGCGGTCGAGATAGGCCTCCAGAATCCGCGCCGAGGGTTCGTCGCCGGCCCGGCACTCGCGCAAAAGGGAGGAAAGCTCTTCCGCGTCGAGGTCATCGAGCTCGCGTCCCTTGAAACGGCCCTCGATCACGGTCCCGCTCATCCCGCCGGTGTCGTGATCCAGGGTCATGCTCAGGAACCGGGTCTCGACCCGCGATTTCCGTCCCGGGCTCGGGCCCGCCCAGTTCCGCGCCATGCGCTTCATCGCGCGCCAGCGCACCAGCGCCGGCAGCAGGAAAAACATGACCAGCGACGCCCACTGAAACTGCCTGCTGTAAAAGAGGTAAAGCAGCGCGCCCGAGCCGAGGGCGATGATCAGCCAGCGCACGACCCTGGCCAGGAGCGCGGGGTCCGCGCCGGCCAGCGCGCGACCGAGCAGCAGGAGTCCGACCAGCAACGCGAGGCCCAGGACCAAATAGGGCATCGGCGCACCAACCCTTTCTCTCAGGCGGTCCGAGGGGTCATTTCACCTGGCTGGTGATTTGCCGGACCACGCCGCCGGCGCGCCGGCTGTAGTCCTCGAGCGCCCGGCGCCCGCCGGCGGCATAGACCGCGACCGCGCTCAACAACTCCTTGAGCTGCTTCGCGCTCACCGCGTCGAAGCTGCAATAGGCCCCGTTGGTGAGCCTCGCGATCTGCTTGAAGCCGCGCATCGCGATCAGGTCCATGCCCTCGTGGAACATGAAGGCCGGCACGCTCAGAAGGCCCAGCTCCCCCGCCAGCGCGCACAACTCGTCCACGTCCTCTTCCATGCAGTCGCCGACGAACACCAGGGCGTCCACCCGCTGCTTCTTGGTCTCGCCGATGGCGTGGCTGAGGACCTTGCGGATCTGCGTCTGCCCGCCGAGACACATGACCGCGGTCATGCGGCGGACGAGGTCGGCCGAGTTGCCGACCCACGGGCTCGCCTTGCACTCGCCGAACCCCCGGTAATAGACCAGCTGGACGTCGAGGCCGCCAAGCGCCGCCGTCGCCTCGAACATCTCGCCCTGGATCTGGCAGGCCCGATCCCAGGTGGGCTCGCGGCTGGCGGTGGCGTCCATGCCGAAGATCAGCCGCCCCCTGACACCGGGCGCTTTCGTCACCGGGCCCGCGGCGACCTTCTCGAGAAAGGCGTCCACCTCCGCACTTTTGGCCTTCGACGGCAGCCTGTCCTGGTCCGAACCCATGAACCGCCTCTCAAACCTTCGCTCGATACACAATGATATTCGATACTCAATAATATCCGATAATATTCGATTCCGGCGGCCCCACAAATCCTTGAGATCGTCGAGGGACAAATTTTTGCGGCGACGAATCCCTCGGCCACGGGGCGCCCACGCGCATTTCCCGCCCGGCGGCCCGCCCACGGTGCGAGCATTTTCAGGTTCTGAATAACGAACCCGACTTAACACCAGCATACATATAGGGAAAATTCCCCGGCCAAGCCGGGAAATCTGTATCTGCGCCGTCGAATAGTGCTCTAGCGGGTGTGGATCACGGCGTCGGGACGGAAGGCATGGTAAGCGAAGGCGAAATCGACGCCATAGACCACGTCAACGAGGCCGTTCTCGGTTTGCCGTTGCACCACCACGTTGCCGACGTCCCGGCCCTGGCTGATCACGGCGCTGTCGAGGGCGGAGTTCTGGCCCGGCTCCCAGGTGATCACGAGATCGCCCTTGGTGATCTTTTTCTTCTCGCGCACCAACTCCAGGCTCCACGCCTCATCGCCGACGGAAACCACCCGGGCGAGCGGCGCGATACCCTGCGGCCCTTCGCCATTGAACAGCATCGGCCAACGCGAGCCGTCGTAGCGCACATAGGGGTTGCGCCCGTACCGGCCCTTTCGCGGATTGCTCGGCACCAAGAGCCTCCCCTCGGGCAAGCGCTTGCGGAAGTTCGCCAGGGACTCGATCCTGGAAGGCAGCATCGTCAGCCGCTTGCCGGTGAGTTCGCCGACGATGGCCTCGCCCAGGAACTGTTGCCACCAGCTTTCGGTCTGGCGGTCATACATGACAAGGTCGGATTTGCGCAGCTTGCCCGTGGTGCCGAAATCGAGCACCCGGCCCTCGAGCCGCCGGTCGAAAACGATCGCCGTGTTGCAGAGCGGGCAGTAGGTCACCGTCACCGGCACGCCACCCACCGTGTCGTTGACGATTTCGTGCCACATGAGAATGCGCAAGGGATAGGCGCGCGCATCCCCGTTGATGACGAGGCCGATCACCGGCTCCCGCTCGCCGAGGCCCTTGGCTTCGGAGATGTGCACGAACTTGGGGTTATCGATCGACGGAATGCCGTCCTTGGGCGGACCGCCGGACATGATTTCCGAGTAATCGACGGAGTGGCGCGAAAAGTCCGTCTTCGACCATTCCATCTTCCACCAGGCGGGATTGGCGGAAGCGGACTGGATGACCGGCCCCGAAGTCAAGCCGTACCACAGACCGCCCGCGAGAAGCGCGAGGGCGGTAAGCGCGCCCGCGCATATCGCATAGGTCCTTTTCCGGCACCGACAAAAGATCATGCTCATGGCCCCAGTCTTGGCCGAAGGCGGCCGCGAGGCAAGCGCGGAGAAGTCACTTTTTCGTTATCGACCCGTGTAAGACAGGCCGGGCCCGGCGACTTGACCGTCCTTCACCACGGCCCTTAGACTCCGCCGCCCCGTCCCTGCGGGACGTGGGCGGAAGGTGGGGAATCATGGCGGAGAAGGCGGACTGCATCGTCATCGGCGCCGGCGTCGTCGGCCTCGCGGTCGCCCGCGAGCTTGGCTTACGCGGGCGCGAGGTGATCGTGCTCGAGGCGGCCCCGGCGGTCGGCACCCAGACGAGCTCGCGTAATTCCGGCGTGATCCACGCCGGCATTCCCTACCCCATAGGCAGCCTCAAGGCCCGGCTGTGCATCCGGGGCAAGGAGCTCCTGTACCGCTACTGTCCCGAACACGGGGTGGGGCACAGGCGGCTCGGCAAGCTCATCGTGGCTGTCGAGGAAAGCGAGATCGAAAACCTGCACGCGCTCAAGGACAGGGCCGCCGCCAACGGCATGCATGACCTCGAGTTTCTGGACAGGGCCCGGGCCTTGGCGATGGAGCCGGCGCTGCGCTGCGTCGCCGCCTTGCACTCCCCCTCCACCGGCATCATCGACGTGCACGACCTCATGCTCGCCTTCCGGGGGGACGCCGAAGAGCATGGCGCCGCAATCGCGTTCAACAGCCCAGTTGCGGGCGGCCGGGCGGGCGAGAACGGCATCGAGCTTCGTATCGGCGGAGCCTCACCCGTGGCCATCAGCTGCAACGTGCTGATCAACAGCGCCGGCCTCGAGGCCCAGACCGTGGCCTCGAAGATCGAAGGCATCGCGCTCAAGACCATCCCGCAACGGCTCCTCGCCAAGGGGAACTATTTCGTCCTTTCCGGCAAGCCGCCGTTCAACAGGCTCATCTACCCGGTGCCGGGAAGATTCGGCCTCGGCATTCACCTCATCCTGGACATGGGCGGCCAGACCCACCTCGGACCCGACGTGGAGTGGGTCGACGAGATCGACTACGGCGTCGACGAAAGCCGGGCCGGGGACATCTATGCGGCGGTGCGCAGATTCTGGCCGGAGCTTACGGACGGGGCGCTCAAGCCCGGCTATGCCGGCATCCGCCCGAAGCTCGCCCGGGCCAGCTCGTCGGACACCGACTTCGTAATCCAGGGGCCCGACGCGCACGGCGTCCCCGGGCTCGTCAACCTCTACGGCATCGAGTCGCCGGGGCTCACCTCGTCCATGGCGATCGCCGAAGAGGTGGCGGCGATCCTCGCTTGAGGCTCAAGAGATTCCCCATAGTTAATTATTTAATATCAACATAATAGATAAATTAACTAAAGTTTTACATCAAACTCTTTTTGGTGCGAATTGTCTATAAGCGCGCCAGCCGTTCGGTCAGCAGCGCGAAAAATCCGTCCGCGTCGATGCCCTCGATCACGGTGGCGTTCGGGGCCTTCCCCGTCACGCCCCACCAGTCCACCACCGTGCGGCCCATGGTGAGCTCGCTTGCCGTCTCGACCGCCACATGGACGTGCTTTCCCTTGAACAGAGTCGGGCGCAGGAGATAGGCGATCACGCATGGGTCGTGCAGCGGGCTTCCGGCCCCGCCGAACCGCTCCCTATGCCGGTCGCGGGAAAAGGCGAGCATCCCGGATACCGCCTCGGCGACAGGGGTGCCGATGGCCCGGATCGCTCTCAAGCGTTCGGGCGTGACTGTGGCCTGATGGGTGACGTCGAGGCCGAGCATGGTGAGCTTGACGCCCGAGCCGAACACCGCGTGCGCCGCGTGGGGGTCGACGTAAACGTTGAACTCGGCCGCCGGGGTGACGTTGCCAAGCCCCATGGCCCCGCCCATGAGGACGATCTCGCGGATATTCTCCGTAATCTCCGGGGCCTTGGCGATGGCCGTCGCGATATTGATGAGCGGCCCCGTGGCGGCGATGGTGACGCCGCCGGCGCGCGACTCCTCAATGATGAAATCGACGGCGTGTTCGGGCTCGAGCGCCATTTCGGGCTCCGGCAGCACCGCCCCGTCGAGGCCGGTTTTCCCGTGCACGTGCTCGGCCGTAACCAAGGGCCGCTCGAGAGGCCGCGCGCACCCCGCGTAAACCTTCGTCTCGCGCCTTCCGGCGAGGGTGCACACGCGCCGCGCGTTCTTTTCGGTGAGGTCCAGCGGCACGTTGCCGGCCACCGCCGTCACGCCGGAAACCTGGAGTTCGTCGGGCGAAGCAAAGGCGAGCAACAGGGCCACCGCGTCGTCCTGGCCGGGGTCGCAATCGATGATGACGGGCCGAGGGCTCATGATCCTGCCCAGAAATCAGCGTTCCTATCCTTCGCCGGCACCGCGGCCCGCCCCGATGAAACCCGCGCGTCGGGGCCGGGCAAGGCCCCATGAACCGCCGACAAATCCGGTTCAAGGAGGCGCCAAGGAGTTCCGCGCCGAGGGGCGGCACTCGACGGTTGTCGCCGGGCCCGCCAGTGTC
>CBESNX010000010.1:0-14755 GCA_965531025.1 uncultured bacterium | reverse complement strand
TAGCCCAGCGCGGCCTTCAAGAACTCGGCCGAGCGCCCGTTGGCGAGGTTCGCGGCGGCCGCGTCGTAGTGCTCGCCGCCTGTGCGGGCGAAGGCGTGATCCATGCCGGGGTAGCTGTGGATCGCGACCTTGTCGTGCCCGGCGAGCCCGTCCTTGATCGCGGCCTGGGCGTCCTTGGAAACGAACTGATCCTCCTCGCCGATGTGCAGAAGCAGCGGTTTGGTGATGTTCGAGGCCTCGTCGAGCGCCGCCTCGATCCCCACGCCGTAATAGCCGACCACGCAGTCGACGTCGGAACGCGTCGCCATGAGGTAGGCGAGCTTGCCCCCCAGGCAATAGCCGACACAGCCCGCTGTTCCCGTGCACTCCTCGAGGCCGCGCAGGTGATCAAGCGTCGCGATCAGGTCGTCGACGCCCTTGGCTTCGTCGAACCCCTGGTAAAGCTCGAACGCCTTGGCCCATTCTTCTTCCGTCTGGTCGGTGATCTGTATGCCCGGTTCCTGACGCCAGAAGAGATCCGGGCACAGCACGACGTAACCTTGGTTCGCGAACCCGTCGGCAAGCGCGCGCATGACTGCGTTGACGCCGAAGATTTCCTGAACGAGCACGATGCCCGGGGCCGGAGTCGCGCCCGGCGTGGCCAGATACCCGCTGAAGGTTCCGCCGTCTTTTGCCGAGATGGTGACTTCGGTCATGGTGCCCCCCTGTATTGCGTAGCCGCCTTGGTGGCTCTGCGGTTATGCGGACAGTGAAGAATAATCGACGGGCGAGGCCTTGTCACGGCCCAGGGTCACGAAGACATCGCCCCTTCGAGCCGAAGCAGAAACCGTTTCGTCGCCAAGCCCTCGGCGCCCGAGTACCCGGTCAGCGCGCCGTCGCCGCCGATGACCCGGTGACAGGGGATGATCACGGGCAGGGGATTGCGGGCGCAGGCCATGCCGACGGCGCGCGGACCGCTCGAGAGCGCGGCCGCAAGCGCCCCGTAACTGACGGTCTCGCCGTAAGCGATCCCGCACATATCCCGCCAGACCCTTTGCTGAAAGGCCGTGCCCCGGGGTGCCAGCGGAAGGTCGAACGCCTTGCGCTGCCCTTTGAAATAGGCCTCGAGCTGGCGGCGGGCCTCGGCGAGCAAGATCGTTTCGTATTCGCAATGACTTTCTCCCCACTCCAGGGCGACGAGACACTCGCCTTCCTCCCGCAGGGTCAGGGCGCCGAGAGGGCTTTGCATGGTAAGCCGGTGGGCGGATTGCTTGATCACGCGAAGCTCGGGCTTTATCCGGCGTTGCTGTCAGATTCGAGGGCTTCCGCCAGCGCTTCCGGCGCATTAAGCGGCAGGGAGCAGACCGTGCCGACGCAGACATAGGCGGTGGGTCGAGCGCCGATCTGGGTCTTGCCAAAGGCGGGATGGACCGCCGGCAGCGTTGTGTTGGGGGGCACCACCAGCACCACGCGGTTGGGCAGGGATGCGCCGTAGACTGCGTCGAGCAGGGAGCGAACCGCCGCGTCCCTTCGCTCGCCCACGATGACGACCTGAACCGCCCTTTGCAGGAACTCGCTGTTGTTGATCAGGGTAGCAAGCGGCAAGAAGTTGCGGCCAATCTGGCCCGAAAAAGCGCTGATAACGGCCTCCGCGCGGGCGCGGTAGCTCTCCTTGCCGGTCAGGAAATAGAGCCGCGCCAGCGCGCCCGCCATGAGCCCGTTGCCCGACGGCGTGGCGCTGTCGGCCGCCGTTTTGGTACGGGTGATCAGGGCGGGAGCGTCGTCGGTCGTAAAGAAGTAACCGCCGTTCTCCTGGTCCAAGTAGTAACGTTCCACGTCACCGGCCCAGGCCTCGGCGTGCGCCAGGTATTGCTCTTTGCCCGTGACCTCGAAAAGCGTGAGCGCGGCGCGGCACATATTGGCGTAATCGTCGAGCGTGGCTGTGTGCTGGAGCCGACCCTTGCGGAAGCTGTGGCGCAATCGCCCGGCCTCGATCATGTGCCCGGCCACGAACGCGAAGGCGGATTTCGCGGCGTCCAGCCAGCGCCGATTGTTGAAGACCGCGCCGGCGTTGGCCAGGGCCGCGATCATCAACCCGCTCCAGTCGGCGAGGACCTTGTCGTCCCAGCCTGGACGCACGCGTCGCGCACGAGCTTGCGCCAGGATCTTGCGCGCGGTGGCAAGGCGGGCCTCGTGGGCTTCATCGCCGAGCTCGGGTCTCTTGCTGCGGTTGAGGATGGTTTTGCCTTCCCAGTTGCCCGAGGGCGTGACGTCATAGGCCTTTTTGAACGACTCTGCGTCGTCTCCCAACACCGCGTCGATCTCGGCTTCCGTCCAGACGTAGAACTTGCCTTCCTCGCCCTCGCTGTCGGCGTCGAGCGTGCTCGCGAAGCCGGTGCCTGCGGCGACCATCTCCCTGAGCACCCACTCGGCGGTTTCCTCGATGCGCGCGGCGTACAGCGGGCTCTTGGTGTGCTGCCAGACCAGGGTCAGGATGTCGAGGAGCTGGGCGTTGTCGTAGAGCATCTTCTCGAAGTGGGGCACGAGCCAGGCCGCGTCGGTGGCGTAGCGCGCGAAACCGCCGCCCAGGTGGTCATAAATCCCCCCTTGGCACATTCTGTCGAGGCTCAACACCACCGCCTCGCGGAAGGCGTCGGTGCCGGTGCGCAGATAGGCGCGCCAGATGAGTTCATAAACCGGGACGTGAGGAAACTTCGGCGCGCCACCAACGCCGCCGTTGACGGGATCGAACTCGCTGAGCAGGCGCTCGGCGATCCGCTCCGCCATCTCGAGGGTGATGGGGCCGCCGCCCTTTGTTTGCGAGAGCTTGTCCAGCGCATCGCGCAGGCCGGTGACATTTTCCGCCACCTTGTCGGGCTCATTTTGGTAAACCGCGGCGACCCGGCGCAGCACGTCCTTGAACCCGGGCCGGCCGAAGCGCGATTCCGGGGGGAAATAGGTGCCGCCCCAGAAGGGCTCGCCGCCGGGGGTCAGGAACATCGTCAGCGGCCAGCCCCCGTGTTGGCCGAGCAGCGCCAGCGCCGCCTGGTAGATGGCGTCGAGGTCCGGGCGCTCTTCGCGGTCCACCTTGATGTTGACATATTTTTGGTTCATGAGCGCCGCCGTTTCCTCGTCCTCGAAACTTTCGTGGGCCATGACATGGCACCAGTGGCAGGCGGCATAGCCCACCGACAGCATGATCGGCTTGCGCTCCCGCTGCGCCATGGCCAGGGTCTCGGGCGCCCAGGGTTGCCAGTGGACCGGGTTGTCCTTGTGCTGCAACAGATAGGGGCTGGTTTCCCGATCCAGCATGTTGCGCGGCATGGCTTG
Organism: uncultured bacterium; assembly: GCA_965531025.1. Taxonomy (GTDB): domain Bacteria; phylum Pseudomonadota; class Alphaproteobacteria; order SMXQ01; family SMXQ01; genus CBESNX01. Next base: position 11,446 of record CBESNX010000010.1, on the reverse strand, counting down.
GTCCTTTGCTTTGATGACGTCCGCGTTAAATTGGGCGCGCCTGGCGCTCGGCGGCATGCGAGCCCGGGCGGGGCGCAAGTCCCGAAGGGGCACCAATGGGCGCGGTCGGCGAATCGTCGCGCGCACCTTTTCCTCGAGCCGGGTTTGGGTCATAGTTTGGCGCGAAAGCGCCGGCAAACAACCCCAATTCTCCTCGGGTTATGTTGCCGCGCCGGCAGTGGCGTGACGCGAGCACGGGAAGGCATGGTTCGTCTCGCGGGCGCTTTGTCAACGTCGGGTATGTGGCCGATGACGATCAGGTTCGAGCCGGCCCCTGGGCGCAAGGAGGCGCGGGCCGCGGCGGAGCTTGCCGCCGCCGCGGCAAGGGCCGGAACCCCGTGCCGGCCAGGCGCGTCGGGGAGGGGTGGGCGCCGGCCGTGAGGGAAGACACCATCTTTGCCCTGGCAAGCGCCGCGGGGCGGGCCGGGGTCGCCGTCTTCCGCGTCTCGGGGCCCGACGCCGGCAAGGCGTTCGCGGAACTCACCGGACGGAGCTTGCCGACGCCCCGGCGCGCCGTGCGCGTGCGCCTGCGCTGCCCGGTTTCTCTCGAAATCCTCGACGACGGGCTGGGTCTCTGGTTTCCCGCACCGCACAGCTTCACCGGCCAGGATGTGGCGGAGTTCCACATGCACGGGGGACGCGCCGTCGGCGCGGCGATCACCGGGGCGCTCTCGGCCCTGCCGGGGCTGCGTCTCGCGGAGCCGGGCGAGTTCACCCGCCGCGCCTTCGAGAACGGCAAGTTCGAGCTTACGGCGGCCGAAGGGCTCGCCGATCTCGTGAATGCGGAGACGGAAGCCCAGCGCCGCCAGGCCCGGCGCCAGTTGGAAGGCGAGCTGGGCGCGATTTACGAGGGATGGAGGGGGCGGCTTTTGCGCGGCCTCGCGCATTTCGAGGCCGGGATAGATTTCGTCGACGAGGAACTGCCCATCGGCCTGATGGAGTCGGTCCGGCCCCAAATATTGGGGATACTCGACGAAATACTACAACACCTTGCGGATAGTCGGCGGGGTGAGCGTCTGCGCGACGGCATTTACATCGCCATTATTGGTGCGCCCAATGTCGGCAAGTCTTCGCTCTTGAACGCCCTCGCCCGGCGCGATGCGGCCATCGTCTCGGCAACCGCGGGCACCACCCGCGACGTCATCGAGGTTCATTTGGACCTTGCGGGTTTCCCTGTCATCGTGGCCGATACGGCGGGCCTGGGAGAGGCCGGCGATGACATCGAGAGTGAAGGAATTCGTCGGGCGCGGGCGCGGGCGGCCGACGCCGATCTCAAGGTGGCGCTGTTCGATGCCACGGGCTGGCCGGCGCTGGACGGCCCCACCAGGGCGCTGGTCGATGATGACACGGTCGCCGTTCTCAACAAGGCGGACCTGTGGTCGGCGGCGCAGCGCTCGGGCGGGACGCTCGCCATCGCGGGACGGCCCGCGCAAGTCCTTTCCGTCAAGACCGGCGAGGGCATGGCGGAGCTGCTGGCGCGCGTCGAGGCGGAAGTTGCGGCGCGCGTCGATCTCACCGGGCCTCCGGCCTTGACGCGGGCGCGGCACCGCGCGGCCCTCGAGGACTGCGCGGCGGCGTTGCAGCGTTTTCTTGGCGCGGACCAGGAGGAACTCGCGGCGGAAGATTTGCGCCTTGCCACCCGGGCGCTCGGACGGATTACCGGCGGGGTCGACGTCGAGGACATGCTCGACGTCATTTTCCGCGATTTCTGTATCGGCAAGTGAGGTGGGCCGGACCGGTGTTTCACGTGAAACCATCCATGGCGCGGTATCGCCCCCAACCCGCGCTCCGGAGGAGTAACGGGAGGGCAACCAAGGATTTAGGGCTCGGCGCAAGGGGCACTCTTGGCCCGCCGCCGGGGCGTCCGGCGGGACGCGCGGTGGGGCGCCGCCGCAGAGTCCGGCCGCAGAGTCCGATTGCCGCCCCTGGTCGCGGCGTGCGCTTTGACATCGAAATAGGGGACGACTAAATTCCCGGCCATGTCGCGCTATGACGTCATCGTAATCGGCGGCGGCCACGCCGGCTGTGAGGCCGCGGCGGCCGCGGCCCGCATGGGGGCGCGTACCCTGCTGCTCACCCACAAGGTGGAGACCATCGGCGAGATGTCCTGCAATCCGGCCATCGGCGGCTTGGGCAAGGGGCACCTGGTGCGCGAGATCGACGCCCTCGATGGCGTCATGGGACGGGCCATCGACCGCGCCGGCATCCAGTTCCGCGTGCTCAACCGCAGCCGGGGCCCGGCGGTGCGCGGCCCCCGGGCCCAGGCGGACCGGAAGCTTTACAAAAAGGCCATGCAGCACATCCTGGCGGCTGAGCACAATCTCGAGATCCGGGCCGAGGCGGTTGAGGATCTGCGCCTCGATGGGGAAGGGCGGGTCGCCGCCGTGGTGACGGTGAAAGGCAACGTCATCCGGGCGGCGAGCGTGGTGCTCACCACCGGCACGTTCCTGCGCGGCCTTATCCACGTCGGCGAGGAAAAGATCCCCGCCGGCCGGGTCAACGAGGTGCCCGCCCTGGGTCTGTCCAAGACCCTGGAACGGGCGGGATTTAGCCTCGGGCGTCTCAAGACCGGAACGCCGCCCCGTCTCGACGGAACCACCATCGATTGGCGGGGGCTCGAAGTCCAGCCCGGCGACGACCCGCCGGTGCCGTTCTCCTATCTCACCGGCGCCATCACCACCCCGCAGGTGAACTGTCACATCACCGGCACCACGCCTGCCTCTCACGCGTTGATTCGCGAAAATCTGCACCGGGCGCCCATGTACGCCGGGCAGATCAAGAGCACCGGCCCGCGCTATTGTCCCTCGATCGAGGACAAGGTCGTGCGCTTCGCCGGGCGCGGGCGCCATCAGATTTTCCTCGAACCCGAGGGGCTCGACGACGACACCGTCTACCCCAACGGGATTTCCACCTCGCTGCCCCGCGAGATTCAGGAGAAATTGCTGAAAACCATCCCGGGTCTTGAGCGCGCCGTCATGCGCCGCCCAGGCTATGCCATCGAATATGATCACATCGATCCCCGTGAGCTCGACCGGAGCCTGGAAACGCGCCGGGTGCCGGGCCTGTTCCTCGCCGGCCAGATCAACGGCACCACCGGTTACGAGGAGGCGGCGGCCCAGGGGCTGGTGGCCGGCATTTCCGCCGCGCTGGCGGCGGGGCATGTTGGCGGGCGCGCGGGGGGCGAGAGGAAGGCTTTCGTCATCGACCGGGCCGACGCCTATATCGGCGTGCTGATCGACGACCTCGTGACCCTGGGAGTCGCGGAGCCCTATCGCATGTTCACCTCCCGCGCCGAGTATCGTTTGCTGTTGCGGGCCGACAACGCCGATCAGCGGCTCACTCCGAAAGGGCAAGCGGTGGGGTGTGTCGGCAGCGCGAGGGCGAGCGCTTTTGCCGCCAAAAGGGAGGCGCTGATGCAGGCGCGCGCCCTGGCGCGGGAGCTGACGGCGACGCCCGCGAAGCTCAAGGGTTTCGGGCTCAACGTCAATCAGAACGGGGTGCTCAGGAGCGCGGCCGCGCTCCTCGCCCTGCCGGGGGTGGATGTGGGCCGGCTCGCCGAAATCTGGCCGGAGCTCAAGGGTCTTCGCGCCGAGATCGCCGAGCAACTCGAGATCGACGCCCGCTACGTCGGCTATCTCGACCGCCAGGAAGCGGACATCCGCGCCTTCCGCCGCGACGACGCCCTGGCCCTGTCGGCCGATCTCGCCTATGACCGCATCGGCGGCCTTTCGACCGAGGTGCGCGAGAAGCTGCGGGCGGCCCGCCCGGGCACCTTGGGCGCCGCGGCCCGGATTCCCGGCATGACGCCCGCGGCGCTGACCGCGCTCCTCGGTCACGTGAAGCGCACCCAAACCCGTCACAGCGCCTGAGCCGTTGGCCGCCAGCCGCACGCCGCCCATCCTCACGCCGCCCATCCTCACGCCGGAGGAATTCCAGCGCCTGACCGATGTTTCACGTGAAACATTGGCCCGGCTCAGGCTGTACGTCGCTCTGCTTGAGAAGTGGCAGCGGTCGATCAATCTGGTCAGCCGCGCAAGCCTCCGGGATGTATGGCGCCGGCACCTGCTCGATGCCGCACAGCTCGCGCGCTATATCGCGAACGCTGGCGTCGGCGAAGATGCCGGGGGCAGCGCAGGAAAAAGCGCTCGGGCCAAAACCATCGTCGACCTTGGCAGCGGCGCCGGCTTCCCCGGCCTCGTGCTCGCCATCATGGCGGCGGGGGAGGTGCATCTGGTCGAATCGGATCGGCGCAAATGCGCCTTTCTCGGCACCGTCGCGAGAGAGACGGCGGCGAAGGTGACGATCCATCCGCTGCGCATCGAGGCGCTCACGCCCTTCGTCGCCGATATCGTTACCGCGCGGGCCGTCGCGCCCCTCGTCGAACTGATTGGCTATGCCGAGCCCTTCATCGGCAGCCGCGGCCAATGCCTCTTTTTGAAGGGCAAACGTGCCGCAGAGGAATTGACCACAGCCGCGCAACTGTGGAATATGCGTGTTGAACGGTTTGCCAGCGCATCGGATCCCTCCGGCGTGGTTGTGCGATTGAGAGAAATTTCGCGTGCCTGACCCCACGGACAATAGTTATCGCTCCCCGCACGCCCCACGCAGCTGCCGCATCATCGCCGTCGCCAACCAGAAAGGCGGCGTCGGCAAAACCACCACGGCCATCAATCTCGGCACCGCCCTTGCGGCGGTCGAAAAGAAGGTCCTGATCGTCGACCTGGACCCCCACGGCAATGCCAGCACCGGTCTGGGGTTCGGCCGCCATCAGCGGCCCGTGACGGTTTATGACGTGCTGATGAACCGCACGGCCGTCGGGGCGGCTACGATGCCCAGCATGATTCCGGGGCTGGCGGTTATTCCGTCCTCGGTCGATCTCGCGGGAGGCGAGCTGGAACTGGTGAATGTGGAGCACAGGGAGTACCGGCTGCACGAGGAGTTGAGCCGGGCGGCGCTCGAGAATGACTTTGATTACGACTATGTCCTGATCGATTGCCCGCCGACTCTGGGGCTTTTGACCTTGAACGCCTTGGTCGCGGCCAATGCGGTGCTGGTGCCCCTGCAATGCGAGTTCTATGCGTTGGAGGGGCTGACCCACCTGCTCGACACGATTCAACGGATCCGGCGGCGCTTCAATTCCAGGCTCGAACTACTAGGTATTGTGTTGACGATGTTCGATAAGCGCAATAACTTGTCCGGCCAAGTGGCGGCGGATGTGCGCGGCTTCATCGGCGAGAAGGTCTACGAGACGGTCATTCCCCGCAACGTGCGGGTGTCGGAGGCGCCGTCCCACGGCATCCCGATCTTGCTTTACGACATGCGTTGCGCGGGATCCCAGGCCTATATTCACTTGGCGAAGGAAGTGCTGCGCCGCGAACAGGAGGTGTCCCGATGAGCAACGAACAGACGGAACCCAAACGCGCGCGCCATAACCTGGGTCGGGGGCTTGCGGCGCTTTTCGGCGAGCAGAGCGAGGATTACGCCGAGGCCGACCCACTGCGCCAGTCGCGGACGGTGCCGGTCGCCTTGCTCCGTCCCAGCCGCTTCCAGCCCCGCCACGGCTTCGATGAGAAGCGGCTCGGCCCGCTCGTGGAATCGGTGCGCGAGAAGGGCGTTCTCCAGCCGATCCTGGTGCGCCGCCATGGTCAGGAGCCCAAGACTTACGAGATCGTCGCCGGCGAGCGGCGCTGGCGGGCCGCGCAACTCGCGCAACTCCACGAAGTCCCGGTGATCGTCAAGGAGCTCTCTGACGGGGACGCCCTCGAGATCGCGCTGGTCGAGAACTTGCAGCGCCAGGATCTGAACCCGTTGGAAGAGGCCGAGGGGTATCGCCGCCTGATGGTGGAGTTCGACCACACCCAGAAGAACCTGGCGCGGGCGGTGGGCAAGAGCCGAAGCCACGTCGCCAACACGATGCGGCTCCTGAACCTGCCCGGGCCGGTCAAGCAAATGCTGGAGGAAGGCGCGCTTTCCGCCGGCCACGGCCGCGCCCTTATCAATGCGGATCACCCGGCGCTGCTTGCCCTTCAGGTGGTGAGGCGGGGCCTTAATGTCCGGCAGACCGAGCGGCTGGTTCAGAAGACCAGGGACACCGGGGACAAGGGCAAGAGGCGCGCCGTTGCCGCCGTCAAGGATGCGGATACGCTGGCGCTCGAACGAAATCTCTCGAAGCATCTCGGATTGAAGGTCACCATCACCTTCGATGGCAGCGGCGGCGCGATCAGCATCCGCTACCGCACCCTCGAACAGCTCGACGATGTGATCCGTCGCTTGCATCCCGGGTTGGTCTCGCCGGCCGCGCGGCGCAATCCGGACACCGATCCGGGACCCCTGGGCAACCCGGCATCGGTGGCGGGCAGGCCCGCAGGCGAAGAGTCGGACCCGGGCGAGCACACAGTCCCGCGCGCGGCGCCGCATGACGCCTCGGGGTCGGACCAGGCGGGCTGAACCTCACCGCACGGCAGCAAGGCGCCGGGCGGCACTTCGGGGCGGCGGGCGGGAGTACGCGAAATCGTTTTTCATGCGCCGGGCTCGTTGCGCCGGCAGAAGGCGCGGCTGCGAGACCCGGGAAATCTTCGCCGCATGCCCCCGGCGCGCCCGGTTTGCGGCTCAAGGCGCCCCGCGGCCCTGAACCCTAGGACTTCCGGGCCACTTGAGCGATCCGCATGAGGGCGCGCGCGCAAATGGCGCCGGCCGGCATCCCGGTCGTCTTGCACTGCAACTCCGCTTCCATGAGAAGCTCGAACGCCGCCCCGATGCGCTCGAGGGGCCAAATCTTCAGTTGCGCGCGGAATTTGGGCTTGATCTTGAAAAACAGTGGCGGGCGCAGGGCCTCAAGGACCTTGTCGACGCTTTGGCCGCGGGCAATCATTCCGGATGCGAAATGAAGTCTCTGGAAGTGACGCGTCGCGGCGCGCAGGACGGTAATCGGGTCCGTTCCTTCGAGGTAGACGCGGTTGAGAGCCCGGTCGAGTTCCGCCCGGTCGCCGGCGGCGGCGGCGTAGGCCACGTCATCGAGGCCGCGCGCGGCGGAATCGCCAATGCACGCCTGGGCGTCCTCGAGCCCGACCGCGTTGTTGCCCGCCACGTAGAGCGCCAGTTTCTCGAGCTCATTGCGGGTTAACATGCGATCGCCCCCCAGACGGTCGGCAAGGTAGGCGAGGGCCTCCGGCGTCACCGTCAGTCCATACTTGCCAAGGGTTTCCCGGATGATGGCCTCGAGCCCGCGCCCTTCGTCGAGGTAACAGGGCAGCGCGGCCGCGTGCGCGGCGGTTTCAAAAAGCCTGCGCAACGCCGAGCGAGGCCCGAGCCCGCCCGCCTCGACGATCACGAGCGCGCCCACTCCGGGGCCGCGCGCCGCGGGCTGGTGGAGAAAATCCGTGAAAAGCTCGCTCGAGGCGTCGTTTCCGTTACGCACGCGCACCACCCGGCGCCCGCCGGAGAGTGACAGCGCGGCCGCTTCATCCCACAGCCTCGCCGGGTCGTCCTCAAGGTCGGCGGCGGCAATTTCCGCAATGCGGAAGGCGTCATCCAGCGTGCCCGCCACCGACGTGACGAGGGTCTCGGCCCGTTCGCGCACGAGGCCCGAATCGGGCCCGTATATGAGGACCGCGCGCAAATTCGGGTCGGGTTTGCGGAGGAAGCGTTCGCTGCGGGCGGGGGGGATTTTCACCGCGCCTGGGGACTCAGAAGCTGTTTCGCCTTTGGCTCAAGAAGATCGCCAGACGGGTCTTGATTTCATCGCTGAGTTCCCGGGCGGCCTGGGTCGTGGCGTCATCGAGTGATGCGAGCGTGGCGAACTCGGACTGCAGGATATTGTAGCTGTTGGTCGCGCGGCTGCGGCCCTCGAAAAGCACCTTGGCGGTGCGCAGGTCGCGGAGCAAATACTTCGCCGTCAGAGTCAAATTGACGCGGGTCGCGGTCTCGTCCTTGCGCAGCGCGAGGCTGCGCCGGTCGGTCGTCAAGGTGACGCGCAGCCGATAGAGGGGTGTCGCCGCCGGGCCTTTGGAGTTGAGCCGATCGAGCAGGAAGTTGTGGAGCTTCTGTCCTTCCCTGTCGGCGATGACGTTTATCTGGATCGCGGCCAGGTCCGCGGTCACGGCGGCGTCCTGGCGCTGGTCGTACAGCGGCCGGAAGCCGCAGGCGCCGACGCTCGGCACAAGAGCGAGCAGCACGAGGATCCTAAACCACGACATTGATCACCCTGTTGGGTACGACGATGATCTTGCGCACCGGCTGCCCTGCGGTGGCCGCCGCGACGGTGGGAAGGGCGAGGGCCGCCGCCTCGGCCTCTTCGCGGGCGACGTCGCGGGCGAGTTGCAGCGTGCCGCGGAGCTTGCCGTTGACCTGGACCGCGACGGTGACGCTCTCCTCCTTGACCAAGGCGGGATCGGCCTCGGGCCAGGGCGTGTCCGCCAGAAGCGTCTCATGGCCCAGCGCCTGCCACAGCTCCTCGGCCAGGTGCGGCATCATCGGCCCGATCAGCCGCACCACGGTCTCGAGTCCCTCGCGGCGCACCGCGCCGTCGTCTTCGCCTTCGAGGTCCGCGAGCAGATTGGTCAGCTCCCGCACGCGGGCGACGGCGCGGTTGAAATGGAACCTGTCGAGATCGGCAGACACGGCGGCGATGGTCTTGTGAATGGCGCGCCGCGCACGGGGCGCGGACTCCTTGTCCTTGTGCCCCGCGTCCTTGTGCCCCGCCGCGCCGGGCGCGGGCAGCGAGGGCAGGGCATCATGGACCATGCGCCACAGCCTGTTGATGTAGCGCCAGGCGCCGTCGATGCCCGCGTCGGTCCAGTCGAGGTCGCGTTCGGGCGGGCTGTCGGACAACATGAACAGGCGTATGGTGTCGGCGCCGTAGCTCTCGATGATGGCCGCCGGGTCCACCACGTTCTTGTGGGACTTGCTCATTTTTTCCACGCGTCCGACGGTGACGGGCGAGCCCTCCGCGGCGTGCACCACCTTGCCGTCGGCGGTGCGGCGGACCTGTTCGGGAAAAAGCAGCCCGCCATTCTGGTCGCGGTAGGTTTCGTGACATACCATGCCCTGGGTCAGCAGCCCGGTGAAGGGCTCGCGGATGTCGAGGTAGCCGCACTGTTTGAGCGCCCGGGTAAAGAAGCGGGAATACAACAGATGCAGGACGGCATGCTCGATGCCGCCGATATACTGGTCCACCGGCAGCCAATAATCAACCGCCGCGCGCGTGAAGGGCGCCTCGGCCTCGGGCGAGCAAAAGCGGGCGAAATACCACGAGGATTCGAAAAAGGTGTCGAAGGTGTCGGTCTCACGCCGGGCAGGCCCGCCGCATCGGGGGCAGTCGACATGCTTCCAGGTCGGGTGACGGTCCAGCGGATTGCCCGGCCCGTCGAAACTCACGTCCTCGGGCAAGGTCACCGGCAGCTTCTCGGCCGGCACCGGCACGGCGCCGCAGGAGTCGCAGTGGATGACCGGAATGGGACAGCCCCAATAGCGTTGGCGCGAAATCCCCCAGTCTCTGAGCCGGTAGATCACCGTGCGCTCGCCGGCCCCGGCCTCCTCCATGCGCTTCGCGACCTGTTCCTTGGCCTCGGCCACGGTCATGCCATCGAGGAAATCCGAGTTGATGAGGACGCCGTCCTCGAGGTAGGCGGTATCGTCGATGGTGAACCGGGCGGGGTCTGCATCCCTCGGCGCCACCACGGGACGGACCGGAAGGCCGTATTTGCGCGCGAACTCGAGGTCGCGCTGGTCGTGGGCGGGGCAGCCGTAAACCGCGCCCGAGCCGTACTCCAGGAGCACGAAGTTGGCCACGTAAACTGGAAGATCGCACCCCTCGATGAAGGGATGACGGGCCTTTATTCCGGTATCGAAACCAACTTTTTCGGCCGTCTCGATGACGTCCTCGCCGGTGCCCAGCCGGTTGCATTCGGCGATGAACCCGGCGAGCGCCCCGTTCGAAGCGGCGAGCGCCTCGGCCAAGGGGTGATGGGGCGAGATGGCGCAAAAGGTGGCGCCGAAAATGGTATCGTGCCGCGTGGAGAAGACCTCGAGTGTCGCGCCGGTCCGCTCCAGGGCTTCCTGTGCGCCGGCCGGCGCGCCGCCGCCCGCCTTGCCGCCGCCGTCGGGCGCCTTGAGCCTGAAGACCATGCGCAGGCCCTGCGAGCGGCCGATCCAGTTGTCCTGCATCACCCGCACCCGCTCGGGCCAGCGCTCGAGCCCGTCCAGGGCCTCGATCAGCTCGTCGGCGAAGTCGGTGATGCGCAGGAACCACTGCGCCAACCTGCGTTTCTCCACCGGCGCGCCGGAGCGCCAGCCGCGCCCGTCGATGACCTGCTCGTTGGCCAGCACCGTCTGATCCTCCGGGTCCCAGTTGACCCACGAGTCCTTGCGATAGGCCAGGCCATGCTCGAGGAAATCCAGGAACATCTTCTGTTCGTGGCGGTAGTAATCCGGGCTGCAGGTGGCGAACTCGCGCGACCAGTCATAGGACAGCCCCATCGACTTGAGCTGGCTTCGCATGTGGCCGATATTCTCGTAAGTCCATTTGGCGGGATGGACCTTGTGCTCGATCGCCGCGTTTTCGGCGGGCATGCCGAAGGCGTCCCAGCCCATCGGGTGGAGCACGTTGAAACCGCGCGCGCGCTTGTAGCGCGCCACCACGTCGCCCAGCGTGTAGTTGCGCACGTGGCCGACATGGATGCGCCCCGAGGGATAGGGAAACATCTCGAGGACGTAGTATTTGGGCCGGCCCGGCTCGTCGGAGACGTGGAAGCAGCCGCGCTCCTCCCAAAGGGCCTGCCATTTGGCCTCGGTTTCCTTGAAGTTGTAGCGCGCCATCCTGTTGCGTCCCTTTTGCGGCGGCGTCCGCGGCGGTTTGCGAAACCTTGACCGGCCGGGAAGGCCTCGCCCCGCTTGCCCCGTCCATGGCTCCCGACGGGGGATTTTCCCCGGCAAAGCCGTCTTCCGCAAGGGTGTTCGTGTACGCCAAAGGAGAAGTTCGCCGCGCGATCGGCCGGAGGGACCGCGCCAGCGCTCGGAATCGCAAGCGCCCCCATACACGCGTGAGCTTTCGCGCATGGCCCGAGCGCTTTTGGCAGGGAATTTACCGACTCAAGCTTTTTAGTTACAGGAGGGGAAGGAGCTAGCGGCGGGTCGCGCTGATGCGCAGTTGGCGGGCGCGGGTGAGGATCGCGTCTTCCAACTCGGTGGCGGTGCTCTTGTCCACCTCGGCATCGACCCAGTTGCCGGCCCCGTCCCGGCGCTGGTGGAACACGGCGGCACGGATGCCGTCCGCGCGCAGCCGGCGGTCGAGGATGTAAACGTTCATTTTGAACCGGTGATCGGGCGTTTCCGGCGGCACGTACCAGTCGGTGATGATGACGCCGCCGAAGGCGTCGGCGGAACTCAGCGGCATGAACGAGAGGGTGTC
>CBESNX010000009.1:0-14973 GCA_965531025.1 uncultured bacterium | reverse complement strand
GGCAAATCGGTTTTCCGGGCAGGCGCGGCGCGAAGCGCGATGCGGGGCATCGGGCAAGCGCCGCAGCGTCGAACTCGTCATTCGCAAGGCCGCGGAGAACCGGTGAAAAGCCGAGGTCGGATCAATCGAGCCGCCGGTACCGGGTCGCAAGATTTGCCTGCAACCTATGCCAATGCCTTGCACGCGCGGATGATGCGCCGGCAGCCCTCTTCGAGCGCCTCGGTCGACGTCGCAAAGGAGATGCGAAAGTAGGGGCTGAGGCCGAAGGCCTCGCCCTGGACCGCGGCGACCCCCTCCGCTTCCAGGAGATAGGTGACGAAGTCGGTATCGGTTTCGATCTCCTTGCCGTCGGGCGTGGTCTTGCCGATGACCCCGGCGCAGGAGGAGAAGACGTAAAACGCCCCTTCGGGCCTGGAGCAGCTGAGCCCTTCGGCCTGGTTGATGAGATCCACCGCCATGTCGCGGCGCCGCTTGTACACGGCGACCCACTCGGCGAGGAAGTCCTGGGGGCCCGTGAGCGCCTCGAGCGCCGCGGCCTGGCTGATCGAGCTGGGGCTGGAGGTGCTCTGGGACTGGATCTTGGCCATGGCCTTGATGAGCTCGAGCGGCCCGCCGCCATAGCCGATGCGCCAACCGGTCATGGCATAGGACTTGGAGACCCCGTTCATGGTCAGGGTCCGCTCGTACAGCGCCGGCTCGAGCTTGGCGGGGGTGACGAACTCGAACCCGTCGTAGACGAGATGCTCGTAAATGTCGTCACTCAGCAGCCGGACGTGGGGGTGCTTCAGCAGAACGTCGGTCAACGCCTTCATCTCGTCGCGCCCATAGGCCGCGCCCGCGGGATTGGAGGGCGAGTTCATGATCAGCCACTTGGTCTTCGGCGTGATCGCGGCCTCGAGGTCCTCGGCGCGCATCTTGTACTGCTGGTTCTGCGGGCAGCGCGCGAAAACGGGCCTGCCTCCCGCCAGCAGCACCATGTCGGGATAGGACACCCAGTAGGGCGCGGGGATGATGACCTCATCGCCGGGATCGAGGGTCGCCACCATGGCGTTGAAAATCGCCTGTTTGCTGCCGGTGGCGACGGTGATCTGGGAGGGCTCGTAGTCGAGCCCGTTTTCGCGCCTGAACTTCTCGCACACCGCTTTCTTGAGCGCCGGCGTGCCGTCGATGGCGGTGTATCTGGTCTCGCCCCGCTCGATCGCCCTGATGGCGGCGGCCTTGATGTTTTCCGGCGTCTCGAAATCGGGCTCGCCGCCGCCGAAGTCGATGACGTCCTGGCCGGCGGCCTTCAACTCGGCCGCCAGCATGGTGACGGCCATGGTGAGAGAGGGCTTGACCTCGCTCAGGCGGGAGGCGATGAAGGACATGGCGCGTTTCACTCCGTTCGCGGAAATCGAAATACGCCGCAAACCTAGGCCGGACGGCGCCGCCGCGCAACCTGGAATAAAGGACTTGGCGCCGCCCGTCAGGCGAGATCGAAAAGCAGCAACTCGGCCCCGGAACGGGACGCGATCTCGATGACCTCCTGCTCGCTCACGGCCGCCGCGTCACCGGCCCGCAAGCGCCGGCCATTCACGTTAAGATCACCGCGCGCGACCTGCAGCCAGGCGTGACGGCCGGGGGCCAGCCGGTGGCTCACGGCCTTGTCCCGATCGAGCACGGAGGCGTAGATCGCGACGTCCTGGCGCACCGTCAGCGCGCCCTCGCGCCCGTCTCGGCAAGCGATCAGGCAGAGCCTGTCGCGCTTTTCCGAAGGCGGGAAGGCGCGCTGCTCATAGCCCGGCTCGAGACCTCTCATTTCCGGCCGGATCCAGATCTGCAGCAGGTGCGCGGGTTCTGTCTTGGAGTGGTTGTACTCGCTGTGGGTGATGCCCGTGCCCGCGCTCATGCGCTGCACCTCGTCGGCCGCGATCACCGATTCGCTCCCGGCGTCGTCCTTGTGCTCGAGCGCGCCGGCGAGCATGTAGGTCACGATCTCCATGTCCTTATGCGAGTGGGGCGCGAAGCCCCGCCCCGGCGCCACCTTGTCCTCGTTGATCACGCGGAGCGCCCTAAAGCCCGTCTGATCGGGGTCGTGGTAGTCGCCGAATGAAAAGCTGTGACGGCTCTCGAGCCAGCTCAACCTGGTCAGGCCCCGTTCCTCCGCGTGCCTCACCTTGATCACGGTCTACTTCCCTTTCGCGGGACTTGGTTCAACATTGGATCGGCTGTCCAAAAGATAATAATTTAACATTGAAGTATCAAGCGAAAATTTCACCCCTGCTCGCGTCGCAAAGGCGAGTGCCGGAAGGGTGCGGGAAAACGCGGGCCTGGGGCGCCGGCTATGCCCGGAGCCCGAGCCGGCGGCAAGGCGCGGAGAGCCTTTCCCGCTCCGCGGCACCGGCTATTCCCCGAGTCCCAGCCGGCGGCAAAGCGCGGCAAGCTTTTCCTGTTCGGCGGCGCCCAGCACCGCCATCTCGGCGACGAGGTTCGCGACATGGCGGGGAAACAGCCTGCGCACCATCCGGCGGCCCTTTTGCGTCAGGTGAACCGCGATCACGCGGCGGTCCCGTCGATCGCGCCGGCGCACCACCAGCCTCCGCCTTTCCAGGTTGTTCACCACCATGGTGATGTTGCCGCCGCTCTTCAGAAGCTTCCCGGCAAGCTCGTTGTGGCGCAAGGGGCCGAGGTGAAGGAGCGCCTCGAGCACGCCGAACTGGCTGACGGTCAGGCCCGCCGCGGCGAGCGGCGGATTGAGGCGCACGGTCACCGACTCGGCCGAGCGCACGAGCTTGACGTAGGCGTCGAGCGCCCTGAGCTCCCGGGCCGTGCCCCGGTAATGAACCGCCATGCCTCGCCCGTGCGATTTAGTTCAACGTTTAATTATAATCCGCCACGCCGGATTCCTTTGTCAAGCGGCCTGCCGACCCGGGGGCCTCGGGCCTCACGGCGGCGTCCCTGCGGCGTCGGGCCCCGCGGTGTCCGGTCCGCCGCCGCCGGCACGCCGGGACGATGGGTAGGACAATGGCGAGGGTAATCCGCAACACCGTCGGGGTTGCCTGCGGTGGGAAAGCCATCGGCGCCCTGGCAATCGCACCGCGCGGGCGCATATAAAAGAGCCATGGAGACGAAACTCGCGCCCGCGACGGACAGCAGCGCCGGCGCCCTCTTCAATCTGGTCTCGGATTTCGAGCCCGCGGGCGATCAGCCCACCGCCATCGAGGAGCTGTGCGCGGGGCTCGAGCGGGGCGAGCGCGAGCAGGTGCTGCTCGGCGTGACCGGCTCGGGCAAGACCTTCACCATGACCCACATCATCGAGCGGGTGCGCCGCCCGGCCCTGATTCTCGCCCACAACAAGACCCTGGCGGCCCAGCTTTACGGCGAGATGAAGACGTTCTTTCCCGACAACGCCATCCACTACTTCGTCTCCTACTACGACTACTACCAGCCCGAGGCCTACGTGCCGCGCACCGACACCTACATCGAAAAAGACGCCTCGATAAACGAGGAGATCGACCGCATGCGCCACGCCGCGACCCGGGCGTTGCTCGAGCGCAAGGACGTCGTCATCGTCGCCTCGGTCTCGTGCATCTACGGCATCGGCTCGCTCGAGACCTATTCGCAGATGATCGTGCCCTTGCGGGTGGGCGGGACGGTGGACCGCGCCCGGCTCTTGCGCAGCCTGGTGGAGCTTCAATACCGGCGCAACGAGATCGCGTTCACGCGCGGCGACTTCAGGGTGCGCGGCGATTCCATCGAAATCTTCCCGGCCCATTACGAGGACCGGGCCTGGCGGCTGAGTCTCTTCGGCGACGAGATCGAGGGCATCGCCGAGTTCGACCCCTTGACGGGGGAGAAGACGGCGAGCCTCGAGGAGATCACCGTTTACGCCAACAGCCACTACGTCACGCCGCGCCCGACGGTCCAGCAGGCGATCGAAGAGATCAAGGTGGAGCTCAAGGAGCGCCTCGCGGAGTTCCACGCCGCGGGCAAGCTGCTCGAGGCCCAGCGGCTCGAGGAACGCACCAGCTTCGATCTCGAGATGCTCGAGACGACGGGCCACTGCAAGGGGATCGAGAACTACTCCCGCTATCTGACGGGGCGCGCGCCCGGCGAGCCGCCGCCGACGCTCTTTGAGTACCTGCCGGCCGACGCGCTCTTGTTCGTCGATGAAAGCCACGTCACCGTGCCGCAGCTCGGCGGCATGTTCCGGGGCGATTTCAACCGCAAATCCACCCTCGCCGAATTCGGCTTCCGCCTGCCCTCATGCGTCGACAACCGGCCGCTGAAGTTCGAGGAATGGGACGAGATGCGCCCGCACACCATCTTCGTCTCCGCCACCCCGGGCCCGTGGGAGCTCGAACGCACCGGCGGCGTCTTCATCGAGCAGGTCACCCGCCCCACCGGGCTCATCGATCCCGAATGCTTCGTGCGCCCCGTCGAGAGCCAGGTCGACGACCTGCTGGCCGAGTGCCGAACGTGCGCGCGCAAGAGCCAGCGGGTCCTGGTCACGACGCTGACCAAGCGCATGGCCGAGGACCTCACCGAGTACCTGCACGAGGCCGGCATCCGGGTGCGCTACCTCCATTCCGACATCGACACGCTCGAGCGCATCCAGATCATCCGGGACTTGAGGCTCGGCGCCTTCGACGTGCTGGTCGGCATCAACCTGTTGCGCGAGGGCCTGGACATCCCGGAATGCGCGCTGGTCGCGATTCTGGATGCCGACAAGGAAGGGTTCCTGCGCTCGCAGACCTCGCTCATACAGACCATCGGCCGGGCGGCGCGCAACATCGACGGCCGGGTCATCCTCTACGCCGACGTCATGACCGAGTCCTTGAAGACCGCGATCGACGAGACCAACCGCAGGCGCGACAAGCAGACGGCCTTCAACGCCGCCAACGGCATCACGCCGGAGTCCGTGCGCAAGTCGATCGCCGACATCCTCGTGACCGTGTACGAGGCCGATTACGTCACCGTCGGCACCGGCGATGAGGAGGTCACCCATCTTACGGGCAAGGACCTTCACGCCTACATCAATGGGCTCGAGAAGCGCATGCGCGCGGCCGCCGCGGACCTCGAGTTCGAGGAGGCGGCGCGGCTCAGGGACGAGATCAAGAGGCTCCAGGCCGTCGACCTCGGCCTGCCGGCCGAGCTGCGGCCGCGCTCCACCTCCGGCAAGCCCGGCATGGCGGGTGTGCGTGCGCGAAAGGAAAGGAAAAAGCGCCGCCGGGCGCGGGGGGGATTTTGAGGGCCGCGCTCACGGGGCCGGGGAGATGATTGCGTGACCGAAAAAGTCGAAAAGACCGAAGCCGAATGGCTGAAACAGCTCACGCCCGACGAGTTTTACGTCACCCGCCGGAAGGGCACGGAGCGCGCCTTCGCGGGCACATACCATGACTGCAAGACGCCGGGCATGTATGTCTGCGTCTGCTGCGGGCAGGCATTGTTCAGCGCTGATGCCAAGTTCGACTCCGGCACCGGCTGGCCGAGCTTCTGGGAGCCGGTCTCGGACGGCGCGGTTGCGACCGAGGACGATACGAGCCTCGGGATGCGCCGCACCGAGGTCCTGTGCCGGCGGTGTGACGCCCATCTCGGCCACGTGTTCGAGGACGGCCCGGAACCCACGGGGCTGCGCTACTGCATCAACTCCGCCGCCCTCAAGATCGAGGCGAAGGGCTGAGGCGGGCACGGCCGGGGCGCTGCGGCACGTTCGCTTCGGCATTGCCTTGGGCCGGGCCTTTACGGCCCGCGCGCGTATCCCGGACCATGCCAGCGGCGCCCATCGCGCCTCGCGGCAAAGGGACCGCATCCCCTTCGCGGCCGAAGGCCCAAGATGAGGTGAGGCTGCGCGTCTTCAACGAATCCCTCATTTACGGCACGAGCCGCCCGCCAAGGCGACGCACGGCCGCGCGGCTGGCGCGGCGGCGCCCGAGACGCTAAGCTCGCGGCCGACGGCCAACTTCCGCGCGTAACGGTAAGTAACGGCAAACGGATCCCCCATGACGTTCTTCTGGATATTCGCCGGCCTGATCCTGTTGCTGTTCGGGGCGGAGTTCCTGGTGCGCGGCGCCGTGGCCCTGGCCCGGCGGCTCGAGGTCTCGGAAATGCTGATCGGCATGACCATCGTGGCCTACGGCACCACGACGCCGGAACTGGTCGCCAGTCTCGAGGCCGCGCTCATCGGTGCGCCGGGCATCGCCGTGGGTAACGTGGTCGGCAGCAACATCGCCAACATCCTGTTGATCCTGGGCACCTCCGCCGTCATCTTCCCGATCGCGTGCAAGCCGCGGGTCCTTTACCGTGACGGCGCGGTGATGCTGGGCGTGGCCCTCCTGTTCGCGGTCCTGGGCCTGAGCGGCGCCCTCACCCAATGGCAGGGCGCGCTCATGCTGGCGGCGCTGATCGGCTTCTCGATTTACGCCTACGTCTCGGAGCGCCGGGGCGCGGCGGCGGCCGAGATCCACAGCCGCGGGGCCGAGGAAATCAAGGAGGTGCCCCCGACCCTTTGGCTGGCGCTCCTTTCGGTCATCGGCGGCGTCGCCGCCGTCATCCTGGGGGCCCACCTGCTGGTTACCGGCGCCATCGAGCTGGCGCGGGCCATGGGCGTCTCGGAGGCGGTGATCGGCCTCACCCTGGTCGCCGTCGGCACCTCGCTGCCGGAGCTCGCCACGGCGACGGTGGCGGCCTATCGCCGCCATTCGGACGTGGCGCTGGGCAACGTGCTGGGCGCCAACATTTACAACATCCTCGGCATCATGGGCGTGGTGTCCGTGGTGTCCCCCCTGTCGATCCCGGCCGAGATCATCCGTTTCGACCTTTGGGCCATGGTGGCCGTGACGGTCGCCCTGCTCGCCGCGATCTTCTTGAGGCGCGGCTTGAGCCGGCCTTTGGCCTGCGCCTTCCTTCTCGTCTACGCGGCCTATATCGTGCTCAAGTATGACGGTTTTTCGGGCGCCGCCCCGGGACTGGGGTGAGCGGCCCGCCGCACGAGCCGCGCCCCGCGGGCGGGGCGGGACCCACGACGCGGTCCCCTTGAACCGCACCCCGACTTTGTCCATGCTGGCTGTATGACCGCGCCCTCGCGCAAGACCGCCGCTTCGCCCGGGACCGCCCTGGTCACCGGCGCCGCGAAGCGCATCGGCCGGGCCATCGCCCTCGGCCTCGCGAAGGACGGCTGGGCCGTCGCGGTGCATTACCGCCGCTCGGGGCGGGCGGCCCGGGAGTTGGCCGGGAAGATCTCGAAAAGCGGGGGCAGGGCCGCCGCGGTGCGCGCCGATCTTGGCCGCGAGGACGAGGTCAAGGCGCTGGTCGCCTGCGCGAAAGACGCATTGGGAACGGTGAGCCTACTGGTCAACAACGCCTCCGTGTTCGAACAGGACGGCGCCGAAACGGCGACGCGGGAGTCCTGGGACGCCCACATGGAGACCAATCTGCGCGCGCCTTTCGTGCTGATCCAGTCCTTCGCCCGGCAGTTGCCCGAGGACGCGTCCGGCAACGTCATCAACCTCCTCGACCAGCGGGTGTGGAAGCCGACCCCCCAATTCCTCTCCTACACCCTCAGCAAGTCG
This sequence comes from uncultured bacterium, assembly GCA_965531025.1. Taxonomy (GTDB): domain Bacteria; phylum Pseudomonadota; class Alphaproteobacteria; order SMXQ01; family SMXQ01; genus CBESNX01. The sequence goes on along the minus strand of CBESNX010000009.1, from coordinate 7,423 downwards.
GGCCTGTGGACGCTGACCCGGACGCTCGCGCTCGCGCTCGCGCCGCGGATCCGCGTCAACGCCATCGGACCCGGTTCCGTCCTGCCCAGCGCGCGCCAGAGCGCGGCGCAATTCGCCCGCCAGTCCGCCGCGACGCCGCTCGGCCGCGCCATCGAACCGGAGGAAATTTTCGCAGCCGTGCGCTTTATCCTTGCCGCGCCTTCCATGACGGGGCAAATGATAGCCCTGGACGGCGGCCAGCACCTGGGCTGGGCCCCGCCGCAAGCCCCACCGGTTGAATGAACGGCGTCGAGACCCAGCGAATGACCAAAGAGGCGCGGTCCCGCCATGAGCCGGAGTCCTAAGGTTCAGCCCCTTGAGCGAGAACGCGCCCGGCCCGGGGTGCGGCGGGTCTTCATCCGCGACCTCGTGCTCTCCTGTGACATCGGCGTGCACCGGCGCGAGCGCGGGACGCGGCAACGGGTGCGGATCAATCTCGACCTTGCGCTCCGCGAGGGCGCGACGCCCGTAAACGACCGCATCGGCGATGTCGTCTGCTACGAAGAGGTGGCGGACGGCGTGAGGCGCATAGCCTCGGACGGACATGTCAACCTGGTCGAGACCCTCGCCGAGCGCATCGCCGCCTTTTGCCTCGAGGATCCGCGCGTCGTCTCCGTCAAGGTGCGGGTCGAAAAGCTCGACGTCTTTCCCGACGCCGCCGGCGCCGGCGTCGAGATCGAGCGTTTCAACCCCGAGCCGTAGGACAAACGCCGCCGGCAAACGCCAATCCGCAAGTCCCCGGCATGAAAAGTTGTGCACAACGGCACAAGGCCTGAAAGACGCGTGCAAATTTTTCTAGTAAAAGTCTTGTAAAACGACTTGCTTTTGACTTGCTATACAATTTCGTCTTGAAAATCAATAGGTTAAGGATAGAGTGTATTTTTAGTGCAATCCCAAGAATCTCAAGGAGTTCAAAGGGCCCACCCCAGTTGGACCCTCAATGTCCACAGATTTATCCACAGCCTCCGTGGTTACGACCTGCGCTCATTTCACGGGCAATTCCAGTACAGGGGAAGTAATCGAGCCTGCCCGCGGCGCCTGGCCGTAAGCAGCGGCGGCCTGGCCGTTGACGGCGCCCGCGGGATCGCCAATATAGCGGCTATGGCCGCTCGCAACGCACTCACCCGCCGTGGCGCCGCCGTACCCGCCGCACCCCCGCCCGCCGTTCCGGACGCGGCCGGCGCCCGGCAGGGAACAGCCGACAGAAAAGTGGGCGCGAAGGCCATCGCCGCCTGCCTCAAGACCCTGCCGTCCTCGCCCGGCGTCTATCGCATGATCGACGCGGCGGGCCAGGTTTTGTATGTGGGCAAGGCCAAGAACCTGAAAAAACGGGTTGCCAGCTACACCAGCCCCGAACGGCTGACGGTGCGCATGCGCCGGGTTGTCGCCGCCACCGCCGCGATGGAGGTGGTCACCACCCACACCGAGGCGGAAGCCCTGCTGCTGGAGAGCAACCTGATCAAGCGCGAAAAACCCCGCTACAACGTGCTGCTCAGGGACGACAAGTCATTCCCCTACATCATGATCACCGGCGATCACGCGTGGCCCCAGATCACCAAGCACCGCGGCGCCCGCGACCGCAAGGGCGAGTATTTCGGCCCCTTTGCCTCGGCCGGCGCGGTCAACCAGACCCTGGCCACCCTGCAGCGCGCCTTCCCCTTGCGCTCGTGCGCGGACACCATCTTCGCGAGCCGCACCCGGCCGTGTCTCCAGTATCAGATCAAGCGTTGCACCGCGCCCTGCGTCGGGCGCATCACGCGTAACGACTACGACGCCCTGGTCCGGGAGGCGCGGGATTTCCTGTCCGGAAAGAGCCAGGACATCCAGCGCCGTCTCTCCTGGAAGATGGAGGAGGCGAGCGACGCCCTCGAGTACGAGAAGGCCGCCGTCTACCGCGACCGCATCAAGGCGCTGACGCAGATCCAGGCGCGCCAGGACATCAACGTCTCGGGCCTCGGCGAAGCCGACGTCATCGCCGCCTATTGCGAGGCGGGGCAGAGCTGCATCCAGGTGTTCTTCTTCCGGGCCGGCCAGAACTTCGGCAACCGCGCCTACTTCCCAAGCCATGCCTCGCGCCTCGAAGCCCCCGAGGTGCTGGAGGCGTTCGTCGGGCAGTTTTACGCCGCCCATCCGCCCCCGCCGCTGATCCTGCTGAGCCATAACATTCCCAACCAGGCGCTGCTCGGCGAGGCGCTGACCCTCCGGGCGGGGCGCAGGGTGCGGCTCGCCTTCCCGCAAAGGGGGGCCAAGCGCAGCCTTCTCGCGCCCGCATTGGCGAACGCCCAAGCGGCCCTTGGCCGGCGCTTGTCGGAGAGCGCCTCCCAGCGGCGCTTGCTCGAAGGCGTGGCCGCGGCCTTCGGTCTCGACGGGCCGCCGAACCGCATCGAGGTCTATGACAACAGCCACATCTCCGGCACCGGCGCCGTCGGCGCCATGATCGTCGCGGGACCCGAGGGGTTGGCGAAGAACGCCTACCGCAAGTTCACCATCCGCGGCACGATGAGGCCGGGCGATGAGGACGGCGCCAGTCCGGGCGACGATTACGGGATGCTGCGCGAAGTGCTGACCCGGCGCTTCTCCCGGGCCCTCAGGGAAGATCCGGAGCGCGACAAGGGCATGTGGCCCGACCTCATCCTGATCGACGGCGGTGCCGGGCATTTGAGCGCGTCCGAGATGGTGTTCGCGGATCTCGGCATCGACGAGGTGGCCCTCGGCGCCATCGCCAAGGGGCCCGAGCGCAAGGCCGGGAGAGAGCGGTTCCATCTCCCGGGACGCGAGCCCTTCTCGCTCGATCCCCGCGACCCGGTCCTTTACTTCTTGCAAAGGCTGCGGGACGAGGCCCACCGCTTCGCCGTCGGCGGCCACCGCGCCAAGCGGTCGAAAGCGATCACGCTCTCCATTCTCGACGAAATTCCCGGCATCGGGGCAAAGCGCAAACGGGCGCTTTTGCGCCATTTCGGCTCGGCCCGCGGGGCGGCGGAGGCGGGGCTGGCCGACCTCGAGCGGGTGACCGGGATCAGCAAGGGAGTGGCCAAAAAAATTTACGATTTCTTCCATGGCGGGGATTAAACTATACAATGACGCCGCCCCCGGAGAGGGACGGCCATCCGAGAAGGAGCTTACGGCATGCTGGCCAGTCTGCCCAATCTGCTGAGTCTGTCGCGGATTGTGGTCATCCCGCTCTTGATCGGCGCCTTTTACCTTGAAGGCGATTTCGCCAACTGGGTAGCTTGCGCCTTGTTCACGGCGGCCTCGTTGACCGATTTCTTCGACGGCTACATCGCGCGCACCCTGCGCCAGCAGAGCAAGCTGGGCCGCTTCCTCGACCCCGTCGCCGACAAGCTCCTGGTCGCCGCGGCCATCCTCATGCTGGTGGCGGACGGGCGGATCGCAGGGCTTCTGGTGTTGCCCGCGCTGGTGATCCTGTGCCGGGAAATCGTGGTCTCCGGCCTGCGCGAGTTTTTGGCCGCGCTTCGGGTCAGCGTCCCCGTCAGCCGGCTGGCCAAATGGAAGACCGCCCTGCAGATGCTGGCCATCAGTTTCCTGTTGCTGGGCGATGCCGGGCCGGCGTGGATCCCGGTGCTCAAGCTCGGCGAGATCGGGTTCTGGGGCGCGGCGCTGCTGACGCTGATCACCGGCTACGATTATCTTCGCTCGGGCCTCGGCCACATGACCCGGCGGGAACCGGCCCGGGAAGCGACGCCAACACACAAGCCGCGCGCACCCAAGGCCGCACCGGTGAAACAGGCGTAATCGACCACCCCGCTGGCATGAAGATCCTCTATTTCGCCTGGTTGCGCGCCAAGACGGGCATCGCCGAAGAGGAGGTGAGGCCGCCGGCCGGGATCGACACCGTGGCGGCGCTCATCGACTGGCTGAAAAAGCAGGGGCCGGGTCATGCCGAGGCGCTTGCCGATCTCTCGGTGGTGCGCATCGCCGTCAACGAGGAATACGCGGCGCTCGACCATGCGGTCGGGCCGGAGGACGAGGTCGCCCTGTTCCCGCCGGTGACCGGGGGATAGGCGCGATGATCCGCGTCCAGAGGGAAGATTTCGACATCGGCGCCGAGCTCGACCGCCTGGCGGCCGGCAAGACCGGCATCGGCGGCGTTGCCTGTTTCGTCGGTGTGGTGCGCGACTTCACGGACGAGTACGGGGAAAAGGGCGAGACCGTCGGCGCCATCACCCTCGAGCATTATCCCGGCATGACCGAGCGCAAGCTCGAAGGCATCGAGGCCGAGGCCCGCGAGCGCTGGCCCATTGACGCGTGTCTCATCATCCACCGTTTCGGGCGGCTCGAGCCGGGCGAGCGCATCGTCCTGGTCGCGACCGCCGCGGCCCATCGCAAGGACGCGATCCGCGCCTGCGAGTTCCTGATCGACTGGCTCAAGACCGAGGCGCCTTTCTGGAAGTTGGAGGAGACCGGATCGGGGCCCAAGTGGGTGGAGGCGCGGGCAAGCGACGATGACCGCGCCGTCCGTTGGCGCAAGAAGTAGGGACGGCCCGGCCCCGATAAGGCGCCGCGCTTAGGGGCTCGACGCGCCGCACTCCCCATTTCGCCAACGCCAGGTTCCAAGGCCGCGCGGCGCGCCCATGCGGGTCGTGCCCGGCGGGTGATTTTCGATTAAGCTCGGCGCAAGGTCGTTAAAGCGAGGGGGAGCGGCATGAAGCGCGGCTTTCGCGTGATGGATTCGGACCTCCACGTCATCGAGACGGGCGCGGTGTACGAGAGCTACCTTGATGCGCGCTTCCGCGATACCGGCCCGCGGTATCTGGGCTGGAGCCCGGCCAACTTCCCGCACTGGGACGTGCAGGGCCGGATGATCCCGCCCTGGGCGGTCTCGGACGAGGTTATCGGGCCGCAGAAGCATCTCGATGAGCCGAGCGAGGACGTCTACGCCCCGATCCGCGCGCGCGGCTACGACGCGGCCTCGGCGCTTGCGGCGATGGACACGGAGGGGATCGACGTCGCCGTCGTCTACCGCACCTTCGCCCACATGATCGTGTCGATCGACGACCTCGATGCGGCCTACGCCACCGCCTGCTGCGCCGCGTTCAACGACTGGCTCGCCGACTACTGCCGGGCCAATCCTGAGCGCCTCAAGCCGGCGGCGATCGTCTCGCTGCACGATCCCGAGCTGGCGGCCGCCGAGGCGCGGCGCGCGGTCGAGGACAAAGGCCACGTCGCCGTCGTCATACTCCCGATGCCGGTCAAGGCGCGTTACCTCAACGCGCCCGAGTGCGACGCGCTGTGGCGCGAGATCGAGCGCCTGGGCGTGCCGCTGGCGGTCCACGGCACCAGCGGCGGCGCGTCCGACGACGACGTGACCAACCGCTTCCGCGGCCAGCCCAACTTCCGCACCCTCAATCACGCCGCCGCCTTCCCGCTCGAACTGATGCTCGCCATGGGCGCCCTTATCGTCGGCGGCGTGCTCGAACGCTTCCCCGAGCTGCGCGTCGCCTTCCTCGAGGGCAACTGCGGCTGGCTGCCGTGGTGGCTCGACCGGCTCGACGACCAGTGGCGGAAGTACGGCGGCGGCGAGAAGGCAAAACTTTCCGCCCTGCCCAGCGAGTACTTCAGGCGCCAGTGCTTCATCGCCACCGACGTCGACGAGGAGCTCTTGGCGCTCGTCATCGAGCGGATCGGCGACGAGGGCATCGTCATGTCGGTCGACTACCCCCACGCCGACGGCCCCTATCCCAACGGCGTCGACACCTTCTTAGCGCTCGAGGGCGTCGGCGCGGAATCCAAGCGCAAGATCCTCTGGGACAACTGCGCGCGGCTCTACGGCTTCGACGAGCGGGCCCTCGCCGCCGCCAAGCAAGACGCGGGTGATTGACCGCCGCCGCTCTCGGCGGGTGGGACAAAGCCGGCAGTGGTCGGGATTGCGGCGCTACAACTTTACGCCGCCGAAGACGCCGTCTCCGGCGCGCGCACGATCTCGTCGTAATCCTCGATCATGAAGCGTGTGATCGGCCCCACCTGGAAGTGGTGCGCGTCGATCTCGCCCACCGGCGTCACCTCGGCCGCGGTGCCGGTGAGGAACACCTCGTCGGCTTGGGCCAGCTCCTCGGGCATGATCGCCCGCTCGACCACCTCGATCCCGCGCTTTTCCGCCAGCGCGATGACCGTGCGCCGCGTGATGCCATCGAGGAAACAGTCGGGCGTGGGCGTGTGCAACGCGCCGTCCTGGACCAGGAAGATGTTGGCGCCGGTCGCCTCGGCGACGCGCCCGCGCCAGTCCAGCATCAGCGCATCGTCATAACCCTCGGCCTCGGCGGCATGCTTGCTCAGCGTGCAAATCATGTAAAGACCCGCCGCCTTGCAGTCGGTGGGCGCCGTGTCGGGCGCCGGCCGGCGCCACTTCGCGGTCTTGAGCCGGATGCCGCGCAAGCGCGCCTCGTCGCCGAAGTAGGGGGGCCACTCCCAGGCGGCGATGGCAAGATGAATTTTGGTCTGCTGGGCCGAAACCGCCATCATCTCGCTGCCGCGCCAGGCCACGGGGCGGACATAACCGTTAACGATGTTCTGGGCGGCCACCACCTCGCGCGTCGCCTGGTCCAACTCGGCGATGGTGGAGGGAATCTCGAAGCCCAAGGCCTCAGCCGAATGGAACAGCCGCCGGGTGTGTTCGGTCAGTTTGAAAATCCGCCCCCCATAGACCCGCTCGCCCTCGAAGACGCCGCTCGCGTAATGGAGCCCATGGCTGAGCACGTGCAGCTTGGCCTCGCGCCAGGGAACCAATGCCCCGTCGTACCAGATGACGCCGTCGCGGTCGTCGAAGGGAATCAACGCCATGAAGCAACGCTTTCAATGGGTTGGATGATTACTCAAGACCGTTGCGTTGAGTAACATTTGCCATCATATATGTCAACGTGGCTGACTTAAAACCAGGCTTCAACCCCCTGTTCCTGCGCGAGGAGGAATTGCGTCAGGGAATGGAGCTTTTGTTTTACGCCTATCGGGATTTCGCCGAGGAAGCGGATGCGATACTCGCGAAATACGGGCTGGGCCGCGCCCATCACCGGGCGCTCTACTTCATCGGCCGCTATCCGAAGATCAGCGTTTCGGAACTCCTTTCGATCCTGCGCATTACCAAGCAAAGCTTATCGAGGGTTTTGAGCGAGTTGGCGGAACAGGGCTGCATCATCCACCACCGAGGCCTGAGGGACCGGCGCCGGCGCCATCTCGAGCTGGCCGCCAAGGGGATCGAGATCGAGCGCGTGCTGTCGGAAAGACAGCGCGCCTGGATCGCCCAGGCCTACCGCCAGGCAGGGGCGGAAGCGGTGGAAGGGTTTCGCAAGGTCTTGCTCGGCATGGTCAACGAGCAGGACCGGCGCCAGCTCCATCATCCCGCCGGGCCCCGCCTGTAGCCGCAAGACCG